>JAHHQV010000018.1 GCA_020026175.1 Phocaeicola sp.
GGATTCGAACCTAGAAAAACAGGACCAGAATCTGTTGTGTTACCATTACACCATAGCCCAAAATCAAATTAAATTCGTCATCATTTCTGTTTGACGCTGCAAAGGTACACTTTTTTCGGTACAAACAAACATTTTTCGGCATTTTTTTCAAAAAAATTATTTTAATATGCCATATGGCAAAATTATCCTGGCAGGTAATTACTATCTAAAAAAAATAAAATATTGAATAAAACTCAATGTATATTTCGTGAAATACAGAAAACCAAGTATATTTGCCATATCTAATAGTTTAACCAAAAGAATATTAATAATTTTACTAATAATGAACGAAACAAAAGAACTTATTCTAAAAATACAAGAAGGAATTCAAGAAAAAAAAGGTAAAAACATAATAATAGCAGATCTTACAGAGATAGATGAAACTATATGCAACTATTTTGTAATATGTCAAGGAAATTCTCCAAGTCAGGTAATAGCTATAGTAGAATCGATAAAAGATTCGGTAAGAGATAATCTGAACATCAAGCCATATGCCATAGACGGAACCAAGAATGCTCAATGGGTTGCCATTGACTACAATGACGTAATAGTACATATATTCTTGCCAGAAACAAGAGAATTTTATAATCTTGAGCATTTATGGGCTGATGCCAAACTTACAGTAATAGAAGATTTAGACTAATTTATTTATAAATACAATTGATAAAATTGAATAAAAAGAACCATAAAACAAATATGAATAAAAATCAGGACAAACCTAAAATAAATATGCCTAAGCCAAACCTCAGTTGGTTGTACATAACAATAGCCGTCGTTATGGGATTCTTATATTTTACAAGTTCCGAAGGAGGCCTAAATAAAGAAATCACTTATACCGAATTCAAAGACATTGTAGAAAAAGGATACGCCGAAAAGTTGATAGCTTACGACAATAATACAGTAAAAGTATTCATAAAGAAAGAAAACATTGTTGACGTTTTTAAGAAAGAAGCGACAAATGCAGGCAAAAACCCATCTGTTTCAGTACAGGTAGGCTCAATCGAATCTCTTGACAAATTTATTGATGAAGAAGAGGAAAAAGGTAATTTTAAAGGCTCTATAAGATACGAAAAAGACAGTGATGTATTCAGTACTATATTCTGGAATATTCTACCTATAGCCTTTTTCATCGGTATATGGATGTTTTTTATGCGCCGTATGGGAAACGGTTCTGGTGCTGGAGGAGCCGGAAATGTGTTCAATGTAGGTAGAAGCAAAGCACAATTGTTTGAAAAAGGAGCCAGCAAAGTCACTTTCAAAGATGTAGCAGGACAAGCAGCCGCCAAACAAGAAGTTCAAGAAATCGTAGAATTCTTAAAAGAACCTCAAAAATATACAGAACTGGGAGGAAAAATACCTAAAGGAGCACTTCTTGTAGGACCTCCTGGAACAGGTAAGACTCTGCTAGCTAAAGCTGTGGCAGGGGAAGCCGATGTTCCATTTTTCTCAATGTCCGGTTCCGATTTTGTGGAAATGTTTGTAGGTGTAGGTGCTTCAAGGGTAAGAGACTTGTTCAGACAAGCCAAAGAAAAATCTCCATGTATTATATTTATAGATGAGATTGATGCCGTAGGACGTGCCAGAGGCAAAAATCCAAATATGGGAGGCAATGACGAAAGAGAAAATACACTTAATCAGCTCCTGACAGAAATGGATGGATTTGGCACAAACAGCGGAGTCATAATATTGGCTGCTACCAACCGTGCTGACATCTTGGACAGCGCTTTACTTCGTGCCGGACGATTTGACAGACAAATACACGTTGACTTGCCAGACCTAAACGAACGAAAAGAGGTGTTTGGGGTACATATAAGGCAACTTAAAATTGACAAGACTGTTGACATCGACCTTCTGTCAAGACAAACTCCAGGATTTAGTGGAGCTGACATAGCAAATGTATGTAATGAGGCTGCACTTATTGCAGCAAGACATAACAAGCCTTCTGTAAGTAAAGACGACTTTATGGCTGCTATAGACAGAATTGTCGGTGGACTTGAAAAGAAGACAAAAGTAATGACTGCCAATGAAAAGCGTTCTATTGCACTTCACGAAGCAGGACATGCAACAATATCATGGTTCCTAAAATATGCAAACCCACTGATAAAGGTAACAATAGTACCTAGAGGAAGAGCTTTGGGAGCTGCATGGTATTTGCCTGAAGAAAGACAAATAACAACAAAGGAACAGATGCTTGATGAAATGTGTGCTACTCTTGGAGGTAGAGCCGCTGAAGAACTTTTCATAGGACATATTTCGACTGGCGCCATGAACGATTTGGAAAGAGTTACAAAACAAGCGTATGGTATGATTGCCTATGCCGGAATGAGCGACAAGCTGCCTAACCTATGTTATTACAACAATGATGAATATAATTTCAGCAAACCATACAGCGAACATACGGCAGAACTCATTGACAGCGAAGTAAAAAAAATGATTGCAGAACAGTATGAACGTGCAAAGGAACTTCTCGCAGAGCATAAAGAGGGACATAACAAACTTGCAGAACTGCTGATTGAAAAAGAAGTTATATTTGCAGAAGATGTGGAAGCAATTTTCGGGAAAAGACCTTGGGCTTCACGTTCGGAAGAAATAATGGCTGAAGAAAAATCATTGGAAAATGACTCTAAATTAATCGAGAATAAAAAAGAAAACAATGAAGAAGGCAATGAACAACCTTCTAAAGAAGCAGAAAAAACTGTATAAATCACTTATAGGTCTGAAGTCCTATAATACCAAAGGACTTCGGACATAACTTTTCATAAAAAACGACTCACATAGCACTTACAAAACCATGAAAAGCAACTTCATTATAAGAGCACTCACAGGTACGATATTTGTAGTAGTGACAGTAGGATGTATACTTTTGGGACCTATCTCATTTTCCATTCTATTTGCATTGATTACAGCAATGACAATAAAGGAATTCGGAAGTATTTTAAACAAGAGCAATATAGCACAAATAAACACCCCTATATCAGCACTTGCGGGGATGTTTCTGTTTTTGGGTTTTACCTATCTTGGTTTCGAACCTGGGAAAAATGAAATACTTATTCCATACCTGTTACTTATAATATATATATTTATAAGCGAATTATATCTTAAAAAGCCAAATCCTATAAACAATTGGGCATATTCACTAATGTCGCAAATGTACATAGCCTTGCCATTTGCCCTGTTAAACACATTGGCATTTCACACTACAGAAAGCCAGGTCTCGTCTACATACAACCCTATTCTTCCACTTTCAATATTTGTCTTTACATGGATAAACGACAGTGGTGCCTATTGCACAGGAGTGACATTTGGAAAACACAGATTATTTGAAAGGATTTCGCCAAAGAAATCGTGGGAAGGTTCTTTGGGAGGTGGACTGTTATGTGTAATAGCAGCTATAATAATATCCAAGTATTTTGACTTTCTAACTATGCCTGAATGGATTGGCCTTGCTATGACAGTAGTTGTTTTCGGGACATGGGGAGACTTAGTGGAGTCGCTTATGAAACGAACTCTTGGAATAAAAGATTCGGGCAACATACTTCCCGGACACGGAGGACTGCTGGACAGATTTGACAGTACACTGATGGCTGTACCTGCCGCCGTATTATATCTGTATTTAATTTCACTATAACAATAATCTTTAATATTAAAACAAAAGCACCATAAACGATAGTATATGATACAGAACTTTCGTTTATGGTGCTTTTGTTTTGTTGCACGCAAACTAATGAGTATCTACAATGGCTAGTCTTTTCTATGCATCAAAGATGATACAATTGAAAAAGCTGCTCTAGATGCTGCACCTTTATTGCCCAATATTGTTTTCAGTTTAATATAATCAGACAATATTCTTTCCCTTTCCGAACCATCAGGAAGAATAACAGACAATTCCGACTTCAAATTATCAACAGTCATTCCATCGGCTACAAGTTCTTTTACTGATTCATAATATAGAACTAGATTCACCAACGAAATGTATTTTACTTTCAATATACATTTACGAAGTAATGAAACTATCTTTCCTGCCGACATATAATAACATACAACTTGAGGAACATCAAACAATGCCGTTTCGAGAGTGGCAGTACCAGATGTAACCATAGCCGCAGTTGAATGTTGAAGAAGCCTGTAAGTCTGAGAAAAGACTATACTAGTGTTTTTACGCATATATGGCTTGTAGAAATCCTGCTCTATACCTGGCGCACCAGCTATAACAAACTGGTAATCGGGAAAAGCCTCAGAGGCTTTTATCATGAGCGAGAGATTATTATGTATTTCCTGTTTCCTGCTTCCTGCCAATATCGCAACGACTGGTTTTCCCGACAAATTATTGTCTTCAACAAAAGCCTTAAAATCTTTATCATGACTATCTAGATATTCATATACAGAATCAACCGAAGGATTTCCTACATAATTTATCATATATTCATGTCTTTGATAAAAATCGACCTCGAAGGGCAATATAGAAAACATCCTATCAACATCACGTTTTATATTTTTTATCCTATATTCTTTCCAAGCCCAAATTTTCGGGGATATATAATAATAAACAGGAATATTGGTTTTCTTCTTTACATATTCTGCAATTTTCAAATTAAATCCAGGGTAATCAACCAGAATCAATACATCAGGATTCCAATTTATTATATCATTCTTACACAAGGACATATTATTGAATATGGTACGCAAATGTAACAAGACAGGGATAAATCCCATATATGCCATATCACGATAATGCTTTACCAAAGTTCCACCTACCGAAGACATCAAATCCCCTCCAAAGAACCTAAATTCCGCAAAACGGTCTTCCTCTTTTATTGACTTCATAAGATTTGAAGCGTGCAAATCTCCTGAAGCCTCACCTACTATCAAATAGTATTTCATAAAACAGTTCTTATAATTTAAAATCCCATTGTTTCATTTCCTCCATCAATTTGTAGGAAGTCAAATCTATCTTTGTGGGAGTTACAGCTACATAACCATTATCCAAAGCCCAATGGTCTGTATCTATACTATCAGGTTCATTATTTTTATACGAACCTGTGAGCCAATAATACCCTGCACCACGAGGACTATTACATTCTGCAAATTCATTTATCCATACTCCATCCGTCTGTCTACAAATACGAATGCCTTTCAAATTGTCTGTATCCGGGAAATTAACATTCAAACATGTACCATATGGAAGTCCTTTTTCTAACGTAGTACTTACTATATCTCTTACAAATGGACATGAAGGAGAAAAGTCAGCATCAGAAGAATGATTGCAAAGAGAAAAACCTATAGAAGGAATACCTTTGAGACATCCCTCTATAACTATTCCCATTGTACCAGAATAATGTACGTTTACAGAAGAATTATCACCATGATTTATGCCTCCTATAACCATATCGGGAACCCTAGGTACCAACACATGCAAAGCAAGTTTTACACTATCGACAGGCGTACCACTACATTTATATACAACAAGTCCCTCTTCTTCGCGTATTTTTACATAATTTACCGGATTAGCCGAAGTAATGGCTCCAGAAGCTCCAGAACGAGGTCCATCTGGCGCAACAACTATCAAATCGGCAATATCACGAAGAAACATTACAAGTTCATTTATTCCTTTAGCCTGGAATCCATCATCATTGGAAATTAATATTAAAGGCTTATCACTTCTCATACACAACAGTTTTAGTGGTAATAAAATTAATAAATATCATAAAAATCGATGTAAAGTTACAACCTTTCATATGACAGTGCAAAAAAACTCTGTGACAATGAGTTTAGAAATCTTAATCTTCACAAAAATCAATCATTCGTTTATAGTCTTTTCTGTATATTTGCGATGCTTTAGTTATTAACAAAAGCAGTAAGTTATCAACATTTTATGTAAAAGTAATATATAAAAGATACATACTATCACTAATTATTAGTTACTTCGCATACAGATTAAACAAACTGATATGGGAAAAATAATAGCTTTGGCCAATCAAAAAGGCGGTGTAGGAAAAACGACTACTACAATAAATCTTGCCGCATCGCTAGCGACACTTGAAAAGAAAGTATTAGTTATAGATGCAGATCCACAAGCTAATGCTTCTTCAGGGCTTGGAGTAGACCTTAAAGATATAGACTACTCCATATACGAATGTCTGATAAACAAAGCTGATATTACAGAAGCTATCTATACAACAGACATCGACGGATTAGATATAATACCATCTCATATAGACTTGGTAGGAGCAGAAATAGAAATGCTCAATTTAGATAATAGGGAGAAAATCATGAGAAATGCTCTATTATCTATAAAAAGCGAATACGACTATATATTGATAGACTGTTCGCCTTCATTGGGGCTTATCACAATCAATGCACTTACAGCTGCTGATTCGGTAATAATCCCAGTACAGTGCGAGTATTTTGCCCTTGAAGGTATAAGCAAACTACTCAATACAATAAAGATAATCAAGACAAAACTTAATCCAGCATTGGAAATAGAAGGATTCTTGCTAACCATGTTTGATTCAAGGCTTCGTCTTGCAAACCAGATATACGATGAAGTGAAAAGACATTTCCAAGAACTCGTATTCAAAACCATCATACAACGTAACGTCAAACTTAGCGAAGCTCCAAGTCATGGAATACCGGCTATTCTTTACGATGCTGAATCTACAGGAGCCAAAAACCACTTGAGCTTAGCGAATGAAATAATAACAAAAAACAGTAAATAAAAATGGCAGTACAAAAGAAATTTGCATTAGGACGAGGACTGGATGCCCTGATATCCAATGAGGAAGTAAAAACTTCCGGCTCTTCTTCTATCAGCGAAATAGAACTGAGCAAGATATCCCCGAATCCAAACCAGCCACGTCGTGAATTCGACCCTATAGCACTTCAGGAACTTGCCGATTCTATATCTGAAGTTGGTATAATCCAACCAATAACTTTAAGAAAAGTAGACGATAATTCTTATCAGATTATTGCAGGAGAAAGAAGATTCAGAGCTTCCCAATTGGCAGGACTCACATCTATTCCGGCATATATAAAAACAGCTAGCGATGAGAATGTAATGGAAATGGCTCTTATAGAGAATATACAAAGAGAAGACCTGAATTCTCTGGAAATAGCTCTAGCCTACCAACATCTCATAGAGCAGTACGAACTTACGCAAGAAAGACTGAGCGAACGTGTAGGCAAAAACAGAACAACCATAACCAACTATTTAAGACTCCTGAGACTTCCTGCCACTATACAGATGGCCCTAAAGAACAAGGAAATTGATATGGGACATGCAAGAGCTTTGCTTGCCATTGAAAATCCTGAAATACAAATAGAAATATTCAACGAAATAATCTTAAACGGATATTCTGTAAGGAAAGTTGAAGAAATCATAAAATCTTTGACACAGGGAAACAAAACTGACACTAAAAAGAGCAACAAGAATTCTAAGTTACCTGAAACTTTCAATGTCTTACAGAATCATCTGAGTAATTTTTTCGGGACTAAAGTACAATTATCCTGTAGCACAAAAGGTAAGGGAAAAATAAGTATACCATTCGACAATGAAGCCGATTTGGAAAGAATAATGGAAATACTTGATTCAATAAAACAAACTGAATAAAGCCTATAGTTTTGAAATCAAATATCAAGAAATATTTATCATTTACCATAGCTTGTATATCTGTTTTGCTAAATATGTCAGATATGCAAGCACAAAATGCTATTGATGAGCATAATACAATCAATAGTCAAGACTCTATTGAAGCAAGTGAGAACATAAAAAAAATACAGGATTTGGAAGCTCCGGTAGATACCGCTTCAATAGCCATGAAAAGCGATTCCATAATAAGGTCTTCAGGTGTAAAAACAAAAAACTGGATTCCTGATTCAAAAAAATCATTATGGATGGCTATGATTCTACCTGGTGCCGGACAAATTTACAACAGAAAATACTGGAAACTTCCAATCATTTATGGAGGATTTGTAGGGTGTGCATATGCACTTACATGGAACTCTAAGATGTATAACGACTACTCACAGGCCTATCAAGACATTATGAGCGACAATCCTAACAATGACAGTTATAAGGACTTCCTCCCGCCACATGTTGATATAAACAGCAATTTGGAATATTATAAGAAAACATTTAAAAACGCAAAAGACGTATACAGACGCCAAAGAGATTTAAGCATATTCGCTTTCATAGGAGTATATCTATTATCAATAATAGATGCTTATGTAGACGCCGAATTGTCTGATTTTGACATCTCTAAGGATTTAAGTATGAAACTAGAGCCTACATTATTTAACGATGCATTCAGAAAAAAGACACAAGGTGTCGGATTGCAATGCAGTATTAAATTTTAAGACATGAAGAAAAGTATTATTTGCCTACTGTCATTTTTAAGTACATCATTCATATATGCCCAACAGGCAGAAACCATAACGGTGAAAAATGACAATAATGAAAATGAAGAAATTGAATTGCCAGAAGGATTGTTGTCATCTACAGACAGTCTCTATCTTGACTGGATTTCAAAAAACTATATAACACCCATAAACTGCGATAAAGGTGATAAGAACCCTATCGTAAGCGATTCTGTTTATATAGACAGATTACAAAGAATTCCAGCTGTAATAGAAATGCCATACAACGACATTATCAGGAAATTTATTGACCTATATGCAATTAAGCTGAGAAAAAGAGTCTCATTCATGTTAAGTGCAAACAATTTCTATATGCCTATCTTAGAAGAAGCGCTAGAAGCAAACGGTCTGCCACTTGAACTGAAATATCTTCCTGTAATTGAATCAGCTCTAAATCCTCAAGCTACATCAAGACAAGGAGCCGTGGGACTATGGCAGTTCATGCTCCGTACCGGAAAAGCATACGGACTTGAAGTAAATACACTTATTGACGAAAGAAGAGACCCTATAAAATCTACATATGCTGCAGCAAGATACCTCAAAGACCTATATGATATATATCATGACTGGAACCTCGTATTGGCAGCATATAATTGTGGTCCAGGAAATATCAATAAAGCAATAAGAAGAGCCGGTGGAGCTACAGATTTCTGGTCTATTTATAATTTCCTTCCAAGTGAAACAAGAGGATATGTCCCTGCATTTATAGCAGCAAACTATATTATGACATATTATTGCGAGCATAATATCAGTCCTATGCCAATGCAAATGCCGGAAGGAACAGACACCATTCATATAGACAAGGTATTGAACTTGAACCAAATTTCAGAAGTCTGCAAGATAGACATCAACGAGCTTCGTGCCTTGAATCCCGAATTCAGAAAAGATATTATACCAGGAAACCAACAGACATATGCACTGCGACTTCCAAACAACAAAGTAGGATTATTTCTGGAAAAAGAAGACAGCATCTACAACTATAAAGCTGTGTCTTACAACAAAAGAAGAAGTACCGTAGAGGTAACTACACCAAAGACTGCAGAAAAATATCATAAAGTAAGGAAAGGTGATACACTTGGAGGTATAGCCAGAAAATATAGAGTAAGTATAAACCAAATAAAAAGGCTTAACGGTATAAAAGGAAACAATATAACTGCCGGCAAAACTATCAGAATACAATAAAACATACATTCTATAAACAAAAATGCAAGTATTTCAATTAATTAAATGTTGAAACATTTGCATTTTTTTATATATTTCCTATTTTTGCAATTATGTTTTAAAGGGAGGAAATGTATATGACCGATGAGAAACTTACCCAAGAGCAAACTGATGAAAGAATCATAACCCAAGCTTTCGAAGAATTACTGGAAAGATACCTTGAAAGCAGACATAGAAAGAAAGTAGAAATAATCACAAAGGCTTTCAATTTTGCAAAGCAAGCACATAAAGGTGTAAGGCGTCGCTCTGGCGAACCATACATCCTCCATCCTATTGCTGTAGCCAGAATAGCATGCTGCGAAATAGGACTAGGTTCTACATCCATTTGTGCAGCACTACTGCATGATGTAGTAGAAGATACAGACTATACTGTAGAAGATATAGAAAATCTGTTCGGCGAGAAAATAGCTATGATTGTCGATGGTCTTACCAAAATATCCGGAGGAATATTTGGAGACAGAGCTTCGGCTCAGGCAGAGAACTTCAAGAAACTGCTTCTTACCATGAATGATGATATCAGAGTCATTCTTATAAAAATATCCGACAGACTTCATAATATGCGTACACTGGGATCTATGCTGCCAAGCAAACAGTATAAGATTGCCGGCGAAACTCTCTATATATATGCCCCACTTGCAAACCGTCTAGGACTAAACAAGATAAAGACCGAACTCGAAGATTTAAGTTTCAAGTACGAACATCCTGATACTTATAATATCATACAGCATAAGCTGGAAAGTACACAAGAGGAAAGAGATAATATTTTCACTGAATTTACATCTCCTATAAAAGACCAGCTCGACAAAATGGGACTGAAATATAGAATACAGGCACGAATAAAATCACCTTATTCTATATGGAATAAAATGCAGACAAAGCATATCACATTTGAAGATATATACGATATTCTGGCAGTCAGAATTATTTTCGAGCCAGAAAACATGAGCAAAGAAGCTATTGACTGCTTCAATATATATGTTGCAATATCAAGCATATACAAGCCTCATCCCGACAGACTTCGCGACTGGGTAAATCATCCTAAAGCAAACGGATACCAGGCTCTTCACATAACTCTTATGAGCAACAGGGGACAATGGATTGAAGTACAAATAAGAAGCGAAAGAATGAATGATATTGCCGAACAAGGGTTTGCGGCACACTGGAAATATAAAGAAGGCAAATTCAGCGAAGACGAAGGCGAACTTGGCAAATGGCTTCATACCATAAAAGAAATCCTTGATGACCCTCAGCCTGATGCTCTTGATTTCCTTGACACTATAAAGCTGAATCTTTTTGCTTCCGAAATATTTGTATTCACACCAAAGGGAGAAATCAAGACAATGCCACAAAACTGTACAGCATTGGACTTTGCTTTTTCAATACACACATTCCTTGGCAGCCATTGTATAGGCGCCAAAGTAAACCACAAGCTAGTGCCATTAAGCCATAAACTACAAAGTGGTGATCAGGTAGAAATACTCACATCCAAATCTCAAAAAATACAGACCGATTGGGTAAACTTTGCAACTACAGCAAAAGCAAAAGCAAAGATACAATCTATTTTGAGAAGAGAGAGAAAAGAATCACAACTGAAGGGAGAAGAACTGATATTAAAATTCCTGCAAGACAACAAATTTACAAACTCTGATGATAACATAGACAAGTTGTGTAAACTTCATCATGTAAAATCGTCTGATGAACTATACATACAAATAGGAAACAATGTTATCAGATTGGGAGAGAATGACATTAATGAACTAAAAGAAAAGCCAGTAACAAACAACTGGAAGAAATTTATCCCATTCTCATTTGTAGGCAACAGTAAAAGCAAGAATAAGTCACAAGAACAAAAAACTGCAAATAACCTTGAAATTGACAAGAAGAAAATACTGAAGCTAACCCCTGATGCCATACAAAAGAATTTTATAATAGCAGACTGCTGCAAGCCAATACCAGGAGATGATGTATTAGGATACATAGATGACAACAACAGGATAATCATTCATAAGGTACATTGTCCTATAGCTGCACAATTAAAATCAAGCTTCGGAAACAGACTACTTGCTGTACAGTGGGAAACAGGAAAAGCATTGAATTTCCCTGTCAATCTTTACGTAAAAGGTATTGACGGAATAGGAATACTGAACAAAGTGACCGAAGTTATTTCAGGACAACTGAATGTCAATATACACAAATTACATATAGAATCGAATGACGGAATCTTCGAAGGAAGGATACAGTTGTTTGTACACGATGTTGATGATGTGAACACTATTTGCAACAATATGAAAAAGATTGAAAACATTAAACGAGTCACACGAATAGAAAACTTTGATGATGTTGTAACAATCTAAGTCATATAATCGAGCTCCTTACGAATACTGAGGAGCTCTTCTTTTATATTTTTAAGACGCTCTACAACCTCTGCATTATTCGAAGCCGTCTCCTTATTCTGCTTAAGTCTCTGCTTTGCTCCAGCCAAAGTCAGACCTTTTTCCTTTACCAGATGATATACCAATTTAATATTGTCTATATCTTCCTTCTTGTATTGTCTGACTTTACCTCCAGTCTTCTTAGGAGATATAAAAGAAAACTCTTTCTCCCAATACCTCAACAAAGACTCATTGACTCCAAACATCTGTGCCACTTCGCTGATAGAGTAATATAACTTAAGATTTTTATCTTTATTCAATGCCATTTGTTTAAATTATTTTTTAATCATATACCTTACCATGATTTGATGCTATTTCTACCATCTTATCATAGTCTTCCGAATTCAGATCCATAAAATAATAGTTTACAGGATTTACAACTTTCCCCTTTACATGAACTTCATAATGCAGATGAGGTCCAGTGCTCTTACCTGTACTTCCAACCTTACCTATAACTTCTCCTCTAACCACTTCCTGACCATTTCTAACATTGATTTTACTAAGATGTGCATACTTTGTCACATACCCGAATCCGTGGTCTACATTTATACAGTTTCCATAAAGTCCTTCCCATCCTACCTTTATAACCCTTCCATTACCAGTGACATAAACCGGAGTACCTACATTGGCCGAGAAGTCCATCCCCTCATGAAATTTCACAGTCTTGTATATAGGGTCTATTCTGACACCATATCCCGATGCAGTTCTTTTGAGGTCCTTATTGGCAACCGGCTGTATGGCAGGAATACAAGCAAGCATCTTATCATTGTTTTTACACATCTTCACCACCTCATCAAACGAACCTGACTGTATATATATCTGCCTTGCCAGCAAATCCATTTTTTTAGAAGTATTAATGACAAGTTTCGGGTTTGCAAGATCCATAAACTCACCATATCTGTTCGTATTTCCATATCTTGCATTTCTCAAATCACTGTTCACTGGATCTGCCTGCATTATAACACGATACAAGTTATCATCCCTCTGCTGAAGTTTCTCCATCACGAGCAAAGCTTCATCCAGGCGTGAAGACAATATATGATATTGAGCCTGAAGCTTGGAGTTCTCTATTCGCAATCCTCTTTCTGATGGAGAGCCGAATATAAAGAAGAAAGCCATAAATGTACCTGCTCCCAATCCCATACCTACAAATAAACGTCGAAGATAACTCATCAACCTATGTTTCACTGTTGGATATATACGATCATAAGTGCGAGTTTTTGAATTATATATATAATATACTTTACGCATTCTATTTCATTTTTAGAAAAAATAAGATACAAAATATCAAGTTTTTGCACCAAAGTTAATGACAAAAATAATAAAACAGATTATCTTTGCAAATCTATTTTCAGAATATTAACTAGAAGAAAAAATAAAATATGTTGACAGCAAATGAGATTCGCGATTCATTCGTAAAATTCTTTGAATCAAAAGGACATCAGATTGTGCCTTCTGCACCGATGGTCATAAAAGACGACCCTACGCTGATGTTTACCAATGCTGGTATGAACCAGTTCAAGGACATTATCCTTGGAAACCATCCTGCTAAGTACAAACGTGTAACAGACTCTCAAAAATGCCTCCGTGTAAGCGGAAAGCACAATGACCTAGAGGAAGTAGGCCACGACACATACCATCATACTATGTTCGAAATGCTAGGAAACTGGTCTTTCGGCGATTATTTCAAGAAAGAAGCAATCAGCTGGGCTTGGGAATTCCTTGTTGACGTTCTCAAGATAGACCCTAAAAACCTTTATGCAACTGTATTCGAAGGAAGTGCAGAAGAAGGTCTTGAACGTGATAACGAAGCTGCATCTTATTGGGCTCAATTCATGCCAGAAGATCACATCATAAACGGAAACAAGAAAGACAACTTTTGGGAAATGGGTGATACAGGTCCTTGCGGTCCTTGTTCTGAGATACATATCGACCTCCGTTCGGACGAAGAACGTGCCAAAGTTGCCGGACGCGACCTGGTAAATCACGACCATCCTCAGGTTATTGAAATATGGAACCTGGTATTCATGCAGTATAATCGTAAGGCTGACAGCAGTCTAGAACCACTACCTGCCAAAGTTATCGACACTGGTATGGGATTCGAACGTCTTTGTATGGCTATGCAAGGAAAACGTTCTAACTATGATACAGATGTATTCCAACCAATAATAAAGGTTATAGGCGATTTGGCAGGAGCATCATATGGTAAAGAAGAAAAGACAGATATAGCTATGCGTGTAATAGCAGACCACATACGTACCATATCATTCTCTATTACAGACGGACAGTTGCCATCAAACGCCAAAGCCGGTTACGTAATTCGTCGTATACTTCGCCGTGCTGTACGTTATGCTTACACATTCTTAGGGCAAAAACAGGCTTTCATGTACAGACTAGTCCCTGTATTGGTAGAAAATATGGGAGGTGCATATCCTGAACTAAAAGCACAACAAAGCTTGATAGAAAAAGTAATCAAGGAAGAAGAAGAGTCATTCTTGAGAACTCTAGAAACCGGTATCCGTCTTCTTGACAGGACTATGAACGAAACAAAAGCTGCCAGAAAGACTGAAATAAGCGGTGTTGATGCATTTACACTTTACGACACATTCGGATTCCCTTTCGACCTTACAGAACTTATCCTTCGTGAAAACGGACTTACAGCAGACGTCAAGGGTTTTGAAGAAGAAATGAACAAACAGAAAGCGCGCGCACGTAATGCAGCTGCCGTTGAAACTGGTGACTGGGTTACTTTGAAAGAAGGCGAAACTACATTTGTAGGATACGACTATACCGAATACGAGACTTCTATACTTCGCTACCGCCAAATTAAACAGAAGAATCAGACTTTATATCAGATTGTTCTTAGTAATACTCCTTTCTATGCAGAAAGCGGTGGTCAGGTAGGTGACACTGGTGTACTTGTAAGTGAATTCGAAACTATCGAAATTATAGACACCAAGAAGGAGAATAACCTTCCTATACATATAGCAAAGAAACTTCCAGAACATCCAGAAGCTCCAATGATGGCTTGTGTAGACACCGACAAGCGTAATGCTTGTGCTGCCAACCACTCGTGTACTCACCTTCTTGACGAAGCTCTTCGTCAGGTTCTCGGTACTCATGTAGAGCAGAAAGGTTCTCTTGTAACTCCAGATTCTCTGCGTTTCGACTTCTCTCACTTCCAGAAAGTTACGCCTGAACAAATCCGTGAAGTAGAACATATGGTGAATGCTAAGATTCGTGAGAACATATCACTTACAGAATACCGTAATCTTCCTATCGAAAAGGCTAAAGAACTTGGAGCCATCGCACTTTTTGGTGAAAAATATGGCGACGAAGTACGTGTCGTACAGTTCGGTTCTTCAGTTGAATTCTGCGGTGGTACACACGTTTCTGCTACTGGTAAGATAGGTATGGTGAAAATCATTTCAGAAAGTTCGGTAGCAGCCGGAGTACGTCGTATAGAAGCTGTAACCGGAGCCAAAGTTGAAGAGATGCTTGATGCGGTACACGATACACTTGCCGACCTAAAAGCCTTGTTCAACAATGCTCCAGACCTGAAGGTTGCCATTACTAAATACATAGAAGAGAATGCCGGTCTGAAGAAACAGGTAGACGAATTTATGAAAGAAAAAGAGGCGTCCGTAAAAGCCAAACTTATAGAAAATGCAAAAGAGATAAACGGAGTTAAGGTTATAAATGCCGTACTTCCTCTTCCTGCAGATGCTGTAAAGAACATTGTATTCCAGCTTAAAGGACAGATTACAGAAAACCTATTTGTAGTAATAGGAAGCGTTTACGAAAACAAGCCTCTACTTACAGTCATAATGAGCGACGACCAAGTTAAAGCAGGACTTAATGCAGGTAAGTTGGTTCGTGAAGCAGCAAAAATGATTCAAGGCGGCGGAGGTGGACAACCTCACTTCGCTACAGCTGGAGGTAAAAATGCAGACGGCATAAACATTGCGGTAGACAAGGTATTAGAACTTGCCGGATTCTGATTCATTGACTCAATATAAATAATGAGGCGTTTACATCGCTATGATGTAAACGCCTCATTTTTCTATTCTTTCAACTGAAAGTCATATCCTCTTCGACCTCCAGTTTCCTTTCAACATATATATATAAGAAGAAAGCATCATAATGAAATACACATGGTCTGTAGTCCAACACACAGCCACATCCGCCATCAAATAACGAGCTATATAATAAGTGTAGGCTACATACACCACTATACTCATTATTTCAAGCCTCAGTGCAACCTTGGTATTACCTGTACCAGAAACACTGAAGAAGTATATAAACGAAGGAATCTGAATAAAATAAGAAGAAAGCATAACCCACAAAGACGGTATAGAAGCTTCTATCAAATCCTGACTATCAGAATAAACACCTATTATCAGCGAAGGAAACACAGCAAACAATATTCCTATAGGAAGCACTAAATAATAACACAGACGAATCATTTTCCTGCATAGCGGCATGACCTCATCTGCCCTTCCAGCCCCTATAAGATTGCTTACGAGAGAACTGCAAGTCGAGGCAAATGCATTGACAAACAAAAATAAAAATCCCGAAATGCTTCTTATAATATTTGTAATTGCCAAAGGACGCTCTCCTAAATGTTCTATAGCTATAAAAAACATAAACCAAGCCACAAAAGTCATGCCATCCTGTATCATAACCCATATCGACACACTTAATATCTGCTTAAGCTCAATCCATTTGAACTTCCCAAATACAAACATTCCATACTTCTTATAGTCTACCCTACGATAAGTATATATAAAGAAAAAAATCACTGATACCGCTTCAGATATTACAGAAGCTATTGCTGCACCCTTTATGCCAAGAGCAGGCATACCAAACTTGCCGAAAATAAGTATATAATTAAGCACGACATTAGTACCTACCATTACTATTGAGTTGGCAGTAAGAGTCTTGGTATTGGTAGTACCTACATAAAATGCCCTGAACATTACTGTAACAAAAGAGAAAAAAAAACCGTATACACGCCAATCCAGATAATCAAGAGTTGCATTATATACATCTTTTGATTTTATTATTCCTACCAATATCATTGGAGACAAAAATCTTGATGAAATAAAAAGTATTGCAGCAAAGACCAAAAGGAAAAAAGTTCCTTGAGTAAAGATTTCACCTATACGATGATACTCTCCTTCACCATTTCGTCTGGCTATAAGTACCTGCGCTCCAAGACTAAACCCAAAACCAAGCATATATATCACAAGATAATACACTCCAGCTAGTGCTGAAGCACCCAGTTCCACCTCTCCCACTCGTCCAAGATAAGCCGTATCTGTAAGACTTATCATATGTTCCATAAGAAGACTAACCAGCACAGGCATGGTTATCTTCACTATATTCTTATCTGAAAACTGCATAATTTGTAACTTATATATGTTGTTTTTTTTTAAAAGCATACAAAAGTAATACAAATGAACTACAAGATAAAAAATATAAGTTTTAAAAAAAAAAATTAAACGAATACTCGTTCTAAGAACCACTATAATATTATAATGCATTACAGTCCCAACATTACATTATTCTTCATAGCATGAACAAAAGACATGAATCCTAATCCAAGTTAATCAAGCCATTCTTCATAGCCTTCATTACCAGTTCTACAGAATTTCTCACCCCAAGTTTAAAAAACAAATTCTTTCTATGAGATTCTACCGTATTGATAGACACATGAAGCAAATCAGCAATTTCCCTAGTCTGAAGTCCTTTAGATATGGCTATCAATACATCAAGTTCTCTACGAGTAAGATTATTGTCAACAGGCAAAGATTCGGAAGATAAATTCATTCTTTTTTTTATCTTAAGAAAGTCTTCGCAGAAAAATGTTTTATTATACAAAACTTCTTTAATAGCTTTAACCAATTCGCCTGTATCGGCAGACTTCAGTACGACACCATCAACACGAGAAGCAATCATTCTCTTAACCATCCACGACTCTTCATGCATTGTATTAATGATGATTTTTATTCCCGGCTGAATGGTCTTTATTCTGTCAACCAAATCAAAACCTGTCATATCTGGAAGTTCAATATCCGATATACATATTTGAAAGGCTCTTCCAGATATTAATTCCAAGGCCTCTGAAGCTGTTGAAGCTGTATACACTTCATCAACCTCTTTCATCTGCAATATTATATATTTCAAGCCTTGTAATATCAAAGAATGATCGTCTACCAACAAAGCTGAAATCTTATCATTATTCATATTTTGCTCCTCCTAATAAAGAATTAATTTTTCTTCACAACAATCATGTTGTTTTGCAAAGGAAAGCAAATAAGACGAAACAAACATCACTGAAATCCGTGATTTACACAAAAAATCCTATTTGTTTCCAGACAAAATAATCAAATCACTACCTCAATATTTATCTCATCATCTATTGTAATACTTATAGTTCCCCCTATAACTTTCAAACGGTCCTCTATTGTAAGCAATCCTATACCTGTCTTATCATTTTTAGATCTATCCCATACTCCATTGTAAGAAAATCTTATTGTCATAACATCATATTCAATTATCAGGACAACGACTACCTTATTTACATTACAATGTTTTATTATATTACTTATCAGTTCCTGGCATACTCTATACACTTCATACGAAACTTCATGTGGAATACTCACCCAATCAATGTCCGCATAAGAAGAGAAATCAACATCAACTCCACTTTGTTCTGTAATTTTCCCAAAATAACTTCTAAGCATTTCGTTCAAATCTGAAAATTTAAAACTTGGAGGCATAAGTTCATGCGAAATTGTCCTAGCATTATTTCTTATATCATCAATAATCTTTACTGCTTTATCCTTAGAAATCTCAGTCACATCACTTCTCTTTATCTGAAGAATTGCTCCATACAAATCATTACACACTCCATCATGCAATTCTTTTGCCAAACGCTTTCGTTCGTTCTCCAAACCTTCTATATATTTCCTTACAGATAAAAGTTCAGTCTCCTTTTTCTGAATACGTCGTTTATACTGAAGAAACAGTACAACAGCCACCAATAACACAACAATAACACCCAAATACAAAATCACACGCAAATGATAAGCCTTTTGTTCTGCCTTATCTCTTTCAAGACGTGATATCTCCAGCTCTTTAGCATTAATATTATACTTAGCATAAAGTTCGGACATGTCCTTACCGATTTTTTTATTTGATATAGAATCGTTCAGTTCGTATGCATTCCGAAGATTGCTATAAGCTCTAATGTAATTGTCTAATCCTGCATAATTCTTTGCTAGAAGAATATTATATTTCACATCCCCTATTTGAGATGCTATCTTGGGATTGCCTATCAATATTTCATTACTTTCGCTATATTTCCCAAACCAGTTATAAACACTTGATTTTACTGCCATATACTCTAATGCAGTAGGATGCCCTTCTGGTATTTTCAAAAAGAGTTCATCTCCTTGTTTGAGATATGGTAAAATAGAGTCTTTCTTATTCCATAACTGATAAGAACTTATCAAAGGGCTGATTGAACTCATAGCCATAAGAGGAGAATCATGAGTTAAAGCATTTGCTATGTTTTGCTTCAATATTTCTACAGACTCTGCATACTTTCCTATTCTGGCATAGCTGCCTGACAATAATATTCTGGCATATATCTGTCTGACAAGTATTCCTGACTTGTCAGCATACTCAACTGAATAGTTTGCATTTCCTATAGCTTCATCAAATCTTGAATTGCCAAAATACATTGCACCTATATTATAATAAATTGATGAAAGAGTTTCATAATCTCCTGATTGTTTACCATAATCGGCAGCCTTGTTATAATAATAAATAGAAGAATCCTGCTTACCAAGCTTGCGATAAACCACTCCTAAGGAAGCTGCTACATTTGCATCAAAATCATAGTCTTTCTCACCCATTTCCAAGGATGACAAAAATATTTTAAGATATTCTGATCTTGATTTTTCAAAATCACCTATACTATAATAATAATTTGCTTCGGTATTTTTAAGATAAAGATAAGCACGATCGGTATAATCAGGATTGTCATATAAAGAAAGTCCTTTATTAAGATAAAAAAACGTAGAATCTAAATTTATGGTTTCATAGCACACTGCAAGATTTTGGTATATATCGCAAAGTTTAACTTTTTCAGAATCAACCGAACGATACAACTCACTCTTTAGACTATCTATTTCATTATTACTTGCAAACAAAAAAACAGGAAAAACAACAGATGAAAACAACTTAAGAAATTTGCTCATAAAAAAGATTTTAAATTTTATAGTGCAAATATAAGATATAGACTTTTATCAAGCATAGCTTAAAAGACCAGAAAAAAACAAATGAAAACATGTTATTAAACATCTTTCTTGATTTACATCAACAAATCATTATATTTTCGAAAAACATGTCATAAAACATGTTTTACAAGAAAAAAGTACTTATCTTTGCATCGAAATCAAAGACCGGGAGGTCGCTAACTTAACTAAACACATAAATAATATAAAGGTTATTAGGTAAAATGATTAAGGTAAAGTTCGAAGGTTGGCCGTGAGGTTCGCCTAAGAAAAAAGATGTTTTAAAGTTTTATTAACTTAAAAAAGAAAGGATAACATTATGAAAAAGGTAAAAAGTATTTTAAACAAGATTGCCAACATCAACCCTATGGTTTGGGGTTATGTAATGTTGAACAACAACATGGCAGACAAGAACTAATTCTTTTTCGGGCCGCACGGCCCCTTTTGAATGAAAATCAGACCCACAATCGGGTTCAAATAAGAAAGCGACTATATATTGAATATAGTCGCTTTTATTTTTATCATCTCTTCAGTATAAGTATTGTTACAGCAGTTATAATCAATGTTATCCCTGCTGCTATAGTAAGCGAAAAAGCCTCACCAAAAACCAGTATTCCAACAATCACGGCTGTCACCGGCTCCATAGCACCCAATACAGAAGCCTGAGTGGCACCTATATACTTGATAGCCTCTATAAGAGTGATGTTAGAGACTATTGTAGGTATTATGGCAAGCATCAGCAAATTTCCGGCAGCACTTAAATCAGGAATCGGATGCAAGGCACCTATAACAGTCATACCTGACAACAATGTTATAGCACCAAACATGAAGACATAAAATGTAAGACGTAGTCCCTGCAACTCCTTGTTTTTTCTTTGTCCTACAGCTACCAGATACAAAGCATAGCCTACAGCCGATAAAAGGACTATAAATACTCCCGACAAGTTCGTTTCGCCATTTGTATCGGTAAATGACAAAGCATAAACTCCGCCAATAGCCAACATTATAGATAATGTACGCCACACTGAGTTTTTCTCATTAAAGAAAGCCATCATGATGAGTGTAGTGATAACAGGATACATAAAATGTATGGTAGTGGCAACACCCGAAGGCATGAACATATATCCCCAAAGAAGAAATACAGAAGAAATGAGATAGAAAAATGCCAGCAACAACAAAGTTGGCAAGTCAGACTTATCTATCTTGAACGAAACCCCTCTCACCTTCAACAATAATGCCAACGACAATGTAGCAAAAAGGAAACGATAGGCAAGAACATTCATAAAATCCATGCCATGCAGCATGGCAGGGATTGCAAACAATGGAATCAAACCGAAAGAAGCCGATGATATAATTCCATATATAAACCCATTTATCTTTTTCATTATAATGACTATTAGTTTAAAAAGAACCACAAAGACAATCAAAGAGGCTGATTCGATACCAATCTCGAATCAGCCTCTTATATAAATCTTTTCTATATCGTTTTATTTTGCAAAGCTTACAGAACGAGTTTCACGTATTACCGTAATCTTAACCTGTCCTGGATAAGTCATTTCATCCTGAATTTTCTTTGCAATCTCTGTAGACAAACTTTCAGTCTGCTTATCGTCAATCTTATCTGCACCTACAATAACACGTAGTTCACGTCCTGCCTGGATTGCATAAGTCTTAGTAACACCTGGATAAGACATTGCAAGCTGTTCCAAATCATTAAGACGCTTGATATATGCCTCAACAATTTCACGACGAGCACCAGGACGTGCACCCGAAATAGCATCACACACCTGTACGATAGGTGCCAGCAAACTGTTCATTTCCACTTCATCGTGGTGTGCACCGATAGCATTACATATATCAGCTTTTTCCTTATACTTCTCTGCAAGTTTCATACCAAGCAGTGCATGTGGCAATTCTGGTTCCTCATCAGGCACCTTACCTATATCATGAAGCAGTCCGGCACGTTTTGCTTTTTTAGGATTAAGTCCGAGTTCAGAAGCCATCACAGCACAAAGGTTGGCTGTTTCGCGCGCATGCTGCAACAAATTCTGTCCATATGAAGAACGATACTTCATCTTACCTATTATACGAATCAGCTCTGGATGCAATCCGTGTATACCCAGGTCGATAGTTGTACGCTTACCAGTTTCAATGATTTCCTCTTCCACCTGCTTACGAACCTTTGCAACCACCTCTTCAATACGAGCCGGATGTATACGTCCGTCTGTAACGAGTTGATGCAATGCCAGACGCGCTATTTCGCGACGAACCGGGTCGAAAGCAGAAAGGACAATAGCTTCAGGAGTATCATCTACAACTATTTCTACACCAGTGGCAGCCTCCAAAGCACGTATATTACGTCCTTCACGACCAATGATGCGTCCTTTTATCTCGTCAGATTCAATATGGAAGACTGTTACCGAATTTTCTATTGCAGTTTCTGTTGCCACACGCTGAATAGACTGTATCACGATGCGTTTTGCCTCTCTGTTGGCCGTAAGCTTGGCATCGTCCATTATATCATTTATATACGACTGTGCCTCTGTCTTAGCCTCATCCTTAAGAGACTCAACAAGTCTTTCCTTTGCTTCTTCGGCAGACAATCCTGAAAGAGCTTCGAGTTTTTCTCTTTCCTGCGATTGCAACACGTTGAGTTCCTCCTTCTTCTTTTCTACAATCACCAGCTGTGCATCAAGATTCTCCTTGATAGCTTCTGTTTCGTTACGCTTGCGCTGAAGTTCTTCATTCTTCTGATTGATCACCATTTCGCGCTGCTTCAACTTATTTTCAGCCTGCTGTATCTTCTGATTGCGTGCAGCGACTTCTTTCTCCAAATCAGCCTTCTTGTTCAGAAATTTCTCCTTGACTTCAAGAAGCTTGTTTTTCTTTATTACTTCGGCTTCTGTCTCAGCCTCTTTAATAATATTTTCATACTTTGCCTTCAGACCATATCTGAAAAACATATATGAAAGAGCACCTCCCACCAAGAAGGCTACAACCGTTAATATTACTGTTGTCAACATTTTAATTTAAATTTTGAATATAAATAAAAACGCACAAGCAACGAATAAGAACCCTCATTCGAATACTTGTGCGTGAATCTCCTTTACAATATACCATCACTATACAAAGACTATTCCTTGGCTATATAATTGTCCAAGTCCTCTTCCAGTTGTTTCAATTTTTCCATATACGGGCCGGTATCGTTTCTGTCCTTAAGCACCACGTTTTCGTAAGCCAGTTCCAAGGCAGCCATAGCCCAATGTTTCACCGTACTGAAATTAGGATAAAGTCTCCTATATTTGTTTAGTTTATTATCAATCTGTTTGGCAGCGTCGCGATAGTAAATTTCCTCATCACGTTTTATAGTAAGAGGATACCGGTCGTTGTCAACCATCAAATGTATCTTCAATTTGTCGTCCATATATCTTGTTGTTTACACCTACGATAATCATTCGTTAAGCAAAGCAATACATTTATCGACTTCACGCACCAGCTTCGCAATCCTCTGTTTTGTATCTCTGATTTCACTGTCATTGACACTTATCATGCGAGCCATCTTCAAGTTTCTATATCTGACTTCAAGTTCATTCACACTATCTTCCAGTCCTTGAATTCTATTTTCCCTTTGTGATAAAAGTTCTTTCAGTTCCGCATTTTCTTTCTTCAACTCATCATATAAAAAAAGAATATGCCTCAATTTTCCTTCAAAACTGTTCAATAGTATCTTGTCATCTTCTGTCATCTAATATACAAAATTTTCTATTGACAAATATAGTATATTAGTTGGATATACAAAAATATTTTCAAGAAATTATAAAAATAATCAATGATTGAAGATTTCAGGCAACAAGAAATATCTGAAAACGCACTCTAACAAAAGCATACCTCACTTTTGGTATATTAGTTATTCAATATAATGAGTAATTGCAGTTTTACCCAAAAAAACACTATATTTGCAACAATTAAAGCGATTTTATGGATAATAAATTGAGATATAACGATTTTGGAAGTTTTCTAGCTAGATTTTTCTCTTATAAAGTCCAGAAAATATCTGTCAATGCTGGATTTACCTGTCCAAACAGAGACGGTCTTAAAGGATACGGAGGATGTACCTATTGCAATAACCAGACATTCAACCCTGAGTATTGCAGAACTAAAAAGACCGTAAAGGAACAACTGGAAGAGGGAAAAGATTTCTTTTCGAGGAAATACCCAGACATGAAATTTCTTGCCTACTTCCAAGCTTATACAAACACATACGAAGAACTGGAAAAACTAAAGTCGATGTACAGTGAAGCTCTAAGCGTAGATGATGTAGTAGGCATTGTGATAGGAACACGCCCCGACTGCATGCCTGATTCACTGCTCGACTATTTTCAGGAATTAAGCAAAAAGACATTCCTTCTCGTAGAATATGGCATTGAAAGTACTTACAATGACACGCTGAAAAGAATAAACCGCGGACATGATTTTGAATGTACCATAGATGCCGTAAACAGGACTCACAAGCGCGGAATAATGACAGGAGGACACGTCATTTTAGGTCTTCCTGGCGAAAACAGAGAAAAGATTATCCGTCAGGCAGAAATCGTTTCATCACTTCCTCTCACCACACTGAAAATGCACCAGCTACAGTTGATAAAAGGTACCAGAATGGCACACGAATTTGAAACTTGTCCGGCAGACTTCCATCTGTACACTGCCGACGAATACATTGATTTGATTCTGGACTATATAGAGCATATTCGTCCTGACATGGTGCTGGAAAGATTCATTTCACAATCTCCTAAAGAACTTCTTATCGCACCCGACTGGGGACTGAAGAACCATGAGTTTACCAATAAGCTAAGAAACAGAATGATTGAAAGGGATATATATCAAGGGAAAAAATATAATAATAACAACAAATAATATTTATAAAGAAAATGGAAATTAAAGGTAAAGTACATTATGTTGGTGTGAATGACCGCACCAAAACTTTGTTCGAGAATCTTTGGCCATTGCCATATGGTGTGTCATACAACTCATATCTAATAGCCGATGAAGAGATGGTTGCACTGGTAGACACAGTAGACGTAGCCTTTTTCGAAGTGTATCTTAAAAAAATACGCAGCATCATAGGCGACCGTAAAATCAACTATCTTATCATAAACCACATGGAGCCCGACCACTCTGGCTCTATAGCTCTTATCAAGCAATACTATCCTGAAATAGTATTGGTAGGAAACAAGAAGACTTTTGAAATGGTAGAAGGTTATTATGGAGTTTCAGGCGAAAGATATGTTGTAGGCGAAGGCGACTTTTTGAAGCTAGGTCATCATAGTCTACGTTTCTATCTTGTACCTATGGTACACTGGCCAGAAACAATGGTAACTTACGATGAAACAGAAGGAATACTTTTCTCGGGAGACGCATTTGGATGCTTTGGAGCCTTAAACGGAGGATGTATCGACAAGAATATAAACACTGACATCTACTGGAATGAGATGCGCCGCTATTACTCTAACATAGTAGGAAAATTCGGAAATCCAGTACAGAAGGCTTTACAGAAACTTGGAGGACTGAATATCAACACTATATGTCCTACACACGGACCAGTATGGGAAGAAAAGATTCCTCAGGTGATAGATATGTATGACAAATTGAGCCGTTACGAAGCAGAAGAGGGTGTTGTAATAGCATATGGAACAATGTATGGAAATACTGAAGAACTTGCCGAAACAATAGCTGAAGAACTCAGCCGACAGGGCATAAAGAATATAATCCTGCACAACGTATCTCATACTCACCACTCGTATATCATTGCCGATATATTCAAGTACAAAGGTCTGATAGTAGGATGTACTACATACAATATGAACCTTTACCCAGAAATGGAAGCACTCTTGAGCAAAGTTGCAGCACGTGAAATGAAAAACCGCGTGATGGGATATTTCGGCTCGTATACATGGGCCAGCGCAGCTATCAAGAAAATAGGTGAATACACAGAGAAACTGAAGTTTGAAGTAGTGGGAAATCCTGTTGAAATGAAGCAGGCCATGAAGCAAGACAACTATCTGCAGGCTAAAGAGCTAGCCAAGGCTATGGCAGAGCGTCTGAAGTCAGACAGAAAATAACATAAAAAACGCCCCGTCATTCTATTAAAAAAGCTTTGACGCTTGAGTTAGAACGACGGGGCGTTTTTTTTAAAATCATACCGTTACACCGAAATCAGTTCTTAGCCTGATGTACAGTGAGCTGAGGGAATGGGAATCCGATTCCTTCCTTATTGAATGTATCATATACATTCTTGTTAAAGTCGAAATAAACATCCCAATAGTCGGACGACTTGGTCCATACTCTAACCTTAATATCTACACTGCTGGCAGAAAGTGAACCTAAAGCAATGAATGGAGCAGGGTCTTTGAGAATTCTTTTATCCTCGCTTATAATTCTTTCTATTACAGATTTCACTTTTTCATAGTCTTCACCATATTCCACACCTATATTCCATTCAGCACGACGAGTTTCCTGGCGACTGTAATTCACCACCACGTTACTACTCATCGAGGCGTTAGGCACATAAATAATTCTGTTGTCTAATGTAGTAAGAATAGTATGGAATATTTGGATTTCCCTAACTGTTCCAGAAGCTCCAGGACCGTCAATAAAGTCGCCTACCTTGAAAGGACGGAATACAAGGATAATAAGTCCACCTGCAAAGTTTGAAAGATTACCAGACAATGCCATACCTATAGCCACACCAGCAGAAGCAAGAATGGCAGCAAAACTGGTTGTCTCTACTCCTAACTTGGCAACTATGGCAAAAGCCAAAATAATGTTAAGTGTAATATTCAAGAGACTCTTCAAGAAAGTCTGTACACTTATTTCAAGTTTACGTTTCACCAGAATAGTAGCGACAAACTTACTTAACTGCTTTATTATAAAGCGTCCTATTACGTAAATAAGTATTGCACCTACTATACTCTTACCTGTTTCAAGCCCCCAGTTTACGAATTTGTCTACAAGTACTTCTATATCTACCTTAGAAGCCACGTTAGACATTGTACTTAAGATTGTTAGCATCATAATTTATATTTTTATTAAAGTTAATATTCTATCAATACGCCTTTACCGTAACGTGTAATTTCAGGAGTATCGTCTACACAATTCACTATAGTAGACGGTTCAATACCTCCTATACCTCCATCTACAACAACATCAACATACTTTCCAAACTTCTCGTCTATAAGTTCAGGATCAGTTACGTATTCTATATCCTCACCGTCTTCCATAGGCAATGTTGTTGTAAGTATAGGAGCATCAAGCATCCTGCATATTTCTCTTACAATATTATTGTCGGGTACTCTTATACCAACCTCTTTACGATTTCTGAATATTTTAGGCAAACGGCTGTCTGCCTTCAGAATAAATGTAAACGGTCCCGGCAAATTCCTCTTCATTATTTTAAATGTATTATTCTCTACCCGGGCATATTCGCTTATATTACTCAAATCGTAACAGATTATAGAAAGATTGTTTTTCTTAGGATCGATTTTCTTTATTTTACATATACGCTCTATAGGACGCTCCTTCAAGGCATGACATCCTATTGCATACATAGTATCTGTGGGATAGATAATTAATCCTCCATCATTCAATATATCTACTATTTCCTGTAGAGTATTAATATCATTATTTTTGTCGTACAGCTTAATTATCATATCATTACGAGTTCATAATTTCTTACTAATACAAATATACTAAAAGAATCAGTAGAAATGTATAAGATAATAAGATTAATATTTTATTTCCTTAACTTTTTGGCCAGACGATACTGTATCTCAGCCTCATATTCCATTCCTGCTGCTTCGAGTGCTTCGCCGAAAAACTGATGTGCGGCAGCATGGTCTGGTTTCAAACTTGTGGCCTTGTCTAAATCCGAGATGGCCTCTTCTATTCTATTTGTAAAAAGGCGGAGTTTTCCACGATTGTAAACTGCCTTGAAACTCTTTGGATTTAGTTTTACAGCATGATTAAGACATTGCTCCGACTCTTCTATTCTGTCCTCGTCGAAATAAGTCACTCCTTTTCTCACCCATGCATCAACATATTCAGGATACAGTTCTATCGCCTTGTCAAAATTGGCATGAGCCCCTCTTGCATCCTTAGTTCTCACAATACACTCATTACCCATAAGATAATACTCATGAGCATACTTTTTAAGATTTTCTTTCTGTTGTCGCATCTGATCCTTGAGAACTTTGTTTTCTTCTTTGAGTCTGTTTATCACCCCAAGTTTCTTTCTTATGAATCGCTGCACTACAGGTTTCTCTATATCATATCGACTATGGATAGCCTTAAAGAAACTATCAAGAAATTCAGCAAAGTTTCCTTTGTCAAACTCACGTACCGCATTTTCATACTGTATGTCAGCCTGAGCCTTCTTCATGGCCCTGTCTATTGACTGAGTATCATTGAAATGTTGTGAGAACTCGGTAATTTCAGGTTTTATGAATATATCAGAACGGGTTATCTCTTTTTTCAACCTAATCCCCTCAAGGCTGGTACACCTGCTCAACGCAACATATGTCTGCCCTCCTGCAAACACCCCTCCGGTGAAATCTATCACCACACGGTTAAACGTCAGTCCTTGGCTCTTGTGAACCGTTATGGCCCACGCAAGTTTTATAGGATACTGCTTGAATATACCCAATACCTCTTCCTCTATCTTCTTTTCCTCTTCATTGTAATGGTATCTTATATTGCTCCAACTTTCCTGTTCAACGTAAAATTCCCTACCGTCTTCGGTAGTGATACTTATACTGCCGTCTGCTACAAAACCTGTTATAGTGCCCAATGTTCCGTTTACCCATCTTTTTTCAATATCATTTTTGATGAAAATAATCTGAGCTCCCTTTTTCACTGTCAGTTCCAGATTGGTAGGCAAACTGCTCTGAGGAAACTCTCCCTTTATCTCTCCCTTCAGCACTACAGGTTCTTCGGGAAGTTCATCAAGTTTTCTTTCGTTGATAAAGTCTACACTGTCACGACGTGTAGCAAGAGTGATGTACATATCATTTTCTGCATTTTTCAAAGGTGCATTAAGCCTTGTATTCAAGAGTTGCAGATCGGAGGCATTTGCCGTATTGGTACGTATATGGTCAAGAACTCCTACAAAAGCCTTGTCACTTTGACGATAAACTTTTGTAAGTTCCACAGCCACTAGTTCCATCTGCTGAAACACTTTTGCCGAAAAGAAATAAGGATTAGGATAATATCTGCCTAGAATCTCCTTTTCATCACTTTTCACTACAGGCTCCAACTGAAAGACATCACCTACCAGAAGAAGTTGCTTTCCACCAAAAGGCTCCCTTTTGTTATCAGAGTAAGCTCTGAGAATCTTATCTATAAAATCTATTATATCTGCCCTTACCATAGAAATCTCATCTATGATAACAAGTTCAAGATTTTTGATAAGTTTTCTATGGTTGGAACTATATTTCAGTGAATCGTGCAATCTCCTTCCCTGAAATTTTGGGTCATCAGGAAGAAGTGGATGAAATGGCAACTTAAAGAAACTATGCATAGTGCTTCCCCCTGCATTGATGGCTGCTATACCTGTAGGGGCAAGCACTACATATTTCTTTTTTGTATTCTGACATATATATTTCAAGAATGTAGATTTCCCCGTACCTGCCTTACCCGTCAAAAATATAGATTGATGGGTATATTGTACCAGTTTCAGTGCATTCTGAAACTCCATGTTATTGGTATCTATTCCTGATTTTATCGATTTTATCATTCACTTTTATTTTGCCAGATTGAAACAATTAGCCTGATACGTTACCTTCTCAGACCTTTTATCCTGCGTTTTTTCCCTTTCTGAAGTTGTCTATACTTGTATTTCTTCACTTTATTATAGCCTACATAAACAACCATTCCTACAATAGTAAGAAATATAACCATTACTATACCACTTCCAAGGTTATCTCCTTTCACATGCGACCACATCTCAAGTACAGCCTCAGTATTATCGCCTGCATCACGAATTATAGCACATCTTGCTACAATACTGCTATCAGGATACTGAATTGGATTTATCTGTACGTCATCATGTCCCGGTCCGAAAAAATACGAAAGATTTACATGAGTGTCCAATGTCATATCAATCTTTTCTTCCAAAATTTCAGGAGTTCCTATAGCACTGACATAGCCTGTTGTCTCCATATTTGCAAGAGCCACATCCGGACGACACAGATAGTTGATAAAATAGCTGGCAGCCTTCCTGTTTCTTGAGTATTTAGGTATAACCCATCCGTCAAACCACATATTACTGCCTTCTACAGGAACCTCATATCCCAGTTCCACTCCTACATTATCCGCTTCCTCGATAGCCCATACTGCATCTCCACTCCATGTCATATTGAGATAAGCCTTATTCTTAGTCATCATTTCTTTCCCGAAATCGGCTTCCCATCCTGCTATATTAGGTTTCATGGCTTTAAGGCTCTCTTCTGCCGTTGCTATAGCCTCCGGAGAGTAGTTGTTCATAAGGTTCTCTACGGTAATTTCTCCTTTCTGAAGCTTTTCTCTATTTGCATAGATTACAGCTGTGCCATATGCATCACGATAGCTGTCCTTCATAAGCAACTTGCTACGAAATTTGGTGTTCCACAACGACTGCCATGTAGAAGCCTCTTCTGCCGTAACATACTTTTTGTTATAAAGAATCCCCGCTGTTCCCCACATATATCCTATAGTGTAAAGCGAAGCCTTCTTTCCTCCTATGCCAAGTTTATCAATCTCATTACGGATGTACCTTGACTGATTATGAAGATAATTAGGAGTATTGCCAAACACTGTATCTATAGGAAGAAGCAAGTCCTTCCTGAGCATCCTTTCTATAATGTATTCTGACGGGCATACAACATCAAAGTCTTCATGCCCACGCTCTATCTTAGTGAGCATTATCTCATTTATATCGAAAGTCTGATAAATTACACGTATATTCTCGCCAGTCTGTTCCTTATACCATTTAGGGAAATTCTCCAGAACACCCTCGTCTATATAATCACCCCAATTATATACCTTAAGCACTTCCTGGCGTGACTCAGTATTGTAACATCCGGTTGTCAGGAATTGTATAACAATACAAAACAATGACAATAATAAAATACTACTAATTCTCTTCATTTTATTTCAAGTTTTTCTTTCCCGAACGTCTGTTTATCATTATCAGCATCAACAAGACTATCAAGAATATAATAGTAGAAAGAGGACGAAGTTCGGGTGTAAGTCCACCTTTTCTTGCGTCCGAATATATGTATGTAGAAAGAGTCTCAAGGCCTTCATTTCCTATAGTGAATATCGTTACTGCAAAATCATCTATAGAAATTGTCACTGCAAGCATGAAACCTGCTATCATGCCAGGCAAAATTTCGGGGATGATAACCTTACGAAGTGCCTGTGACGGAGTTGCACCAAGGTCGAGTGCCGCTTCGTAAAGGTTAGGGTTCATCTGTTTCAGCCTTGGCATTACACTAAGCACCACATAAGGAGTACAGAAGGCTATATGAGCCATTACCACCGTTGTATATCCCTGACGTATACCTAATGACACGAACAGCAAGAACAAAGATACACCCATGATAATATCACCGTTGAGAATAGGTATATTATTGATAAACGAAACAGTCTTTCTCTGCTTTGGACGCAGATTATACATACCGATGGCCGTAACAGTGCCAAGTATAGTAGATGCACTGGCAGTTATCAGAGCTATGGTTATCGTATTCCACAAAGCATTGACCAGTGAATGGTGTGTACCATTGACAAAAAGATTCTGATAGAGCTTTGTAGAAAAACCGGTCCAGTTTCCCAACACTTTGGCCTCGGTAAACGAATATACCATGATAATCAATATAGGAGAATACAGCAACAGCAGCAATATCCACAAATATCCATGACAAAGCACTTTCTTTACCATATCGCACCTCCTTCCTGTCCTTCATTGTCATCGGAAGCAAACAATGTTGCAGCTCCTATAAGGAAGAGCATAATAAGCGACAAAGCAGCACCATAATTCCACATACTGTTGTTTATGTTTTCCTGAATTGTCGTTCCAAACAATTTTATATTATTCATCGTAAGCAATTCTGCTATAGCGAATGTTGATATTGTAGGCATAAATACCATCAGCACCCCACTTGCAACACCTGGCATAGACAATGGAAGTATCGTCTTGGTAAACACCTGCATAGGTGTGGCACCCAAATCTTGTGCCGCCTCTATATAACTGTGGTCCATCTTGACCAACGTATTATATATAGGATAAACCATAAAAGGCAAATAGTTATACACCATACCGAACATCAAGGCTCCTTCGCCCAAAGGCAGCTTGAGGAAATCGAACAAAGCCACTGTAGCCAATGTACGGATAAGAATGTTAACCCACATAGGGAGGATGAAAAGCGTAACTATAGTCTTAGAATATCCCGTCTTCATCCTGCTCAATATATATGCAGCTGGATACCCCAGAATAATGCATATAACGGTATTGATAACTGCTATTCCTATGGAATATATGAATGTGTTCACAGCCTCTGGATGAGACATGAACTTACTGAAATTATCGAATGTAAAACTTCCGTTTTCATCGGTAAATGCAAAAACCACGATAAGTATCAATGGCAATACTACAAATATTGCCGAAAACACCAGATAAGGGAATGTCCAGCTCTTGCGTGATGTAAAAAATATACGTAAACTACTTAGTGTCACCTCGCTCCTTTTATAAATTGTTAATCATTTTGATTCTGATTCTCCTCTGCGTATTGATATAGACTCTACAGGGATACTGATACCTACATGGTCGCCCTTGTCCCACACGTCATTTGTATCAACAAACACGTCTTCATCCCAATCGGATGCCACGGTAAGATGATAATGGTCGCCCTTATATAGTATAAAACTAACGCTGCCGGTAAGCGCACCGTCTTCTTGATTGTCATACAGCACTATCTTTCCAAAAGGCACGTCCACCAATATTTCATCACCTGATTCAAATCCATATGTCTTATCTTCACTGCATGAAAATTCACATCCAAGGAACTCTACATGCGACGAATCAATAACTTTACCTTCGAACGTGTTGCAAATGCGTTCCTTCTTCATTATATGAATATCAAAAGGCTTGACAAGAAGTCCGACTTCTGTACCAACTTCAAAGTTATGATAGTCCTGCACTATAAACTCACAGCCATTGGCCTCAACCATCATTTCATAATGAACTCCCTTGAATATACACGATGTAACCACACCGGTAATCTGGGCAGACTCATTAACATGGAATATATAAAGGTCTTCGGGGCGTATCACTACATCCACAGGATTGTTTTCGCCGAATCCTTCATCAACACACTCTGCCTCAATGCCTGCAAATTTCACCAAACGGTCCTTTATCATTATACCATTCAGTATATTGCTTTCACCAATGAAGTCTGCCACAAACGAATTGACAGGTTCATTATATATATCAGTAGGAGTACCAATCTGCTGAATCTTACCCTCGCTCATCACCACAATTGTATCACTAAGAGTAAGAGCTTCCTCCTGATCGTGAGTGACATACACGAAAGTTATGCCCAAACGCTTGTGCATTTCCTTCAGTTCCATTTGCATATCCTTGCGCATTTTCAAGTCAAGAGCAGCAAGAGGTTCATCAAGCAACAACACATCCGGCTCGTTCACAATGGCACGGGCTATAGCCACACGCTGCTGCTGACCACCAGATAAAGAATTTACATCTCTATACTCATAGTCACTCATAGTCACCATCTTCAAGGCGTTCTTCACCTTGCGGGTAATGACCTCTTTCGGCGTATTCTTCAGTTTAAGTCCGAAAGCTATATTGTCATAAACATTTAGATGCGGAAACAGAGCATACTTCTGGAAAACCGTATTGACTGGCCTTTTATGAGGTGGAGTATGAGTAATTTCCTGACCATTAATCTTTATAACACCTTCCGATGCCGTCTGAAAGCCGGCTAAAAGACGTAACAAAGTAGTTTTACCACACCCTGATGGTCCCAAGATAGTCACAAATTCACCTTTACGTATATTAAGGTTGATATCGTCCAAAGCAACCTTATCATCAAAAAACTTTGAGACATGAGAAATCTCAATGATACTATTAACCGTTTCTTGCATTTTAAATTAAATAGTTATAACTCTCACATTTCTATATAGGTTGCAAAGGTACTGCTTTTTTGCATAAATAATTGTAATTATATATTTTTTGTAAGTACAAGTTTTAAAATATACATAAGTTTATCGTCTATACCCTATCTTCGTTGCTAAGAGATGTTCTGTATTCCAAATTGTAATATACATAACTGAAATTAGTAAAATTCCAAAGGTTGAGTTTTGAAATTCTGTAAGGGGTACGGTTGAAACGACTCTATCACATTTTGAAAAGCAGTTGGGGTGAAACCAATCCCAGACAAATTTCCGTTACACATACGCCTGTCTTTTTAGACTTTTTACTAAGAGCCTGTGTATAATTGATTTGATAGGCTTGTGCGACAGGTTCTCATGCAAGTCCATCTATCATTCTGTGTTTATATCTCCAGTTCCAGCACAAATAACAACCAAATCTTTGCCAATGCATGATGTCGTTCCGATTATTATGATGTTCATAAATTAACATAATGCAATGGTTGTAAAAGCACTGAAAATAAAAAGCAACAAGTTTCTCATATATAAATTTAAAATTATTTACCCGTTGGCGGAATTAAATCAGCGCATATTTAACTTTACCAATGGGCTTGTTATTTTTGTAGTTAATATATTGGAAGATTATAAGTGCGTTAATCTTCCGTATATTTCAGCGGCTAACCTTTCTCGGATTATATCACATAAGGACGAAGTAATCTTACGTCTATCATTGTATTGCCTACGAGAAATAAGATTGGGAATTTCATTCTTATATACCTGTAGCTTTGCAAACAACAAAGACTCGCTATCAATACCAATAGCTTCTGACGTCATTCACTAAATATCAATTACATGTACAACTTTCACACATAAATATTTATCAAATTAATTCCGCCAACGGGTTAAAGCAACTAAATATCCAAAAACAATGTGTGTGGTTGTGTGATATTGATGGTATCACACAACCACACACATTGTTTTTTACATATTCAAACAGAAACGAATCACTTCTTAAGTTCCTGCTCTACCCTATCCATAAGTATCTGAAATTCTTCAGCCGAATAGCCAGACGAAGCATACACCAGTTTTCCATCCTTACCGAAAAGATATACGCGAGGGATACTTTGGTCGGCAAACTTAGAAAACACTTCACGTTTTGGATCTGGATAAAGAGGGAATGAAAAGTTTTTCTTCTTGTTATACTTTTCCAGGTCGGCATCAGTATGTTCTCTACCAACTACAAGAAGTCTGAAATTCTTATTACCCCTATATTTAGGATAAAGTCTGGCATTTACATCAGCCAATTCCTTCTGACACGGAGGACACCATGTAGCAAAAAGGCTTACAAGTACCACCTTACCCTTCAAATCGGCAGGGGTAACGTTTCCATGTTTCTCTGATTTGATGGTGAACTGAGGCAAGCTATCACCCAATTTCATTTTCTCCACTTGAGCATTGGCACTCACTGAATACAGTAAAAAGAGTACCGGCAAAAACATTAATCTGATTAATTTTCTCATATCAAACTTATTTACTTTTACTATATTTACAAAACAAAAATATTCTTTTCTGAGTAAATTGCAGAAGTTTAATGTATCTTTACAAGAAGTTTTAACCAAAAGCACTTTAATCTTATGATGATTTATATATCTTGTGCCAAGACTATGACGGCACAAAGCAAAGTTAAGATACCTTTAGCTACAAAGCCTGTTTTCGATGATGAAGCATCGGCCAATGTCATCGGGCTGTCTCAACTCAGCAGTGACCAAATAGGGAAACTGCTGAAAATAAATACCAAGCTGGCTGCCGAAAACCATTTCAGATACCATAATTTCTTCTCAGAAGACAATAAAGGGCTATCTGCCATTCTTTCTTATACAGGAATGGTGTTCAAAAGAATATCACCAAAGGATTTTTCTGAAGAAGATTTCAAATACGCACAGAAACATCTGCTGATAACATCTTTTCTTTACGGGCTGCTACGTCCATTGGACATAATTAAAAACTACCGCCTAGAAGGTAATGTAAGACTTCCGGAAAGAGACAATAAAACAATGTTTGAATACTGGAAACCTATTCTGACGGACTTTTTCATCTCTGAAATAAAGAAACAGGGAGGAATTCTCATCAATCTGGCCAGTGACGAAATGAAAGAGTTATTCGACTGGAAACGTGTATGCAGTGAAGTAAGAGTCATATATCCAGACTTTAAGGTGTATAAAGACGGCAAGCTATCAACGGTAGTAATATATGCCAAGATGTGCCGTGGTGAGATGACACGTTTCATCATAAAAAACAGAATTGATACCCCCGAACAACTTAAGACTTTCGAATGGGAAGGCTTCTGTTACAACGAAGCCGAAAGTACGGAAGACAATCTTGTGTTCACATTGGGATAAATTATATCATCATAAAACAAAGACTATTTTCATCATAAAACATAAGCCTGAGTGTCATGTCAATCTGGAGCAAAATCATAGGAATAAAGAAAACAGACAATGCCAATAATAGTGCTAGTATAAAATTCGATTCCATAAAATATACGATAGTAGATGTTGAGGTAGGTTTGAAAGATAATAAAATTCATGATATTGGAGCTTTACGATATGATGAAGCAGTATTTCATAAAAGTTCAAAAAGCGAACTACTCGATTTCATAAAAGACAGTACATTTATATGCGGACATAATATAATACACCATGATGCAAAATATCTGTTCGGTAACGATGACTATCATTTTATATTTGTAGATACACTATATATATCACCGCTTCTGTTTCCGGAAAGACCATATCATAAATTACTGAAAAATGACAAACTGATAAGCGAACAGGTTAACAATCCGGTAAACGACTGTGAAAAAGCAAAAGTCCTTCTAATGGATGAAGTTTCCGAATGGTGCTCTCTTTCAGAAAAGAAACGCCTTATTTACTCATCATTGCTTTACGACAAGACTGAATTTGAAGGATTTCTGAAAATGGTTGGCGCAAAGCATACAAACAGCAGACTATCTGATATAATAAAGGAAATTTATAAAGGAAAAATCTGCGAAAATGCAGACATCAGCATGATGATAGATAAATATCCTTGCGAACTGGCTTATGCTCTAGCCCTGATTGATACAACCGACCATCGTTCTGTCACTCCGGGATGGGTGCTTTACAATTATCCGAAGGTAGAATATATAACAAGACTACTTAGACAATCTTTTTGTAAAGATGGTTGTGATTATTGCAACAACCAACTTGATGTAGTTTATAATCTCAAGTTATTTTTCGGCTACGACAAGTTCAGGACATATGACGGCGAACCGCTACAGGAAAAAGCTGCACATGCGGCAGTAGAAGGGAAATCGCTTTTGGCCATATTTCCTACTGGGGGCGGCAAATCTCTTACATTCCAGCTACCTGCCCTTATGGAAGGGAAAACCGTGCATGGACTTACCGTTGTTATATCTCCATTGCAGTCGCTTATGAAAGACCAGGTAGACAATCTGGCAGACAGAGGTATTACTGATGCAGTGACTATAAACGGGTTGTCAGACCCAATATCAAGATCCCTGTCAATACAAAGAGTGCAAGATGGTGAAGCATCACTATTGTATATCTCTCCAGAAATGCTGCGTTCGAAAACTATAGAAAAAATCCTCATGTCACGACATGTGGTAAGATTTGTGATAGATGAAGCACACTGCTTTTCTTCATGGGGACAAGACTTCAGAGTGGACTATCTATATATAGGAAAATTCATCAAGAAACTTCAAGAAAAAAAGAAAAGCATAAATCATATACCTGTGTCTTGTTTTACGGCAACGGCAAAACAGAAAGTAGTACAAGATATATGTGACTACTTCAAACGAACATTAAACCTCGATTTAGAGCTGTTCGCCTCTGCTGCATCAAGAACCAACCTGCGTTATTCTGTGATATATGCCGAAACAGATGAAGAAAAATATTCAAAACTTAGAGATTTGATGACAGAGCACCACTGCCCTACCATTATATATGTTTCACGTACAAAGCGCACAAAAGACATTGCAGATAAACTGACACGCGACGGCTATAAGGCACTGCCATATAACGGGAAAATGGATTCGGAAGAAAAGATAGCCAATCAGGATGCATTCATGAACGACCATACAGGCATCATAGTAGCCACATCTGCTTTTGGCATGGGTGTTGACAAAAAAGATGTTGGACTAGTAGTGCATTATGACATCTCAGACTCACTTGAAAATTATGTTCAAGAAGCAGGAAGAGCAGGAAGAGACCCAAGCCTTAATGCACGGTGTTATGTACTTTACAATGACAATGATCTTGACAAACACTTCATCCTGCTCAACCAGACAAAACTAAGTATCAGCGAAATACAACAAATATGGAAGGTTGTAAAAGACCTTACCAAACAAAGATTAAACACCAGTTGTTCTGCTTTGGAAATAGCCCGAAAAGCAGGATGGGACGACTCTGTATCTGACATTGAAACCAGAGTAAGGACGGCACTGGCTACATTAGAACAGAGTGGATATATTGAAAGAGGAAACAATGTACCTCATGTTTATGCAACCGGCATTACAGTGAAAAATATGGATGAAGCCAGAGAGCGTATCTCTTCGTCAATTCTGTTCAGCAATGATGAAACAGACAATGCTGTAAGAGTAATCAAATCTCTGATTTCACAAAAAAATATAGCAAAAGCACAAGATTCGGAGGCTGAATCACGTATAGATTATCTGGCCGATATATTAGGGATAAGCAAAAGAGAAATTGTATCTATAGTTGAAAGAATGAGGCAAGAGGGAATATTGGCTGACAGCAAGGATATTTCTGCCTATTTACAGGATAACGGAGATTCTGAACGAAAAACCAATTTGACACTGGAGCGTTTTGCAAAAATAGAAAAGTTCTTATTAAACAATATATCAGAAGGCATTGTACGAACCTCATATAAACAACTAAATGACAATGCTTTAAATAATGGAATAAATATAGCTAAAGAAAAAGACATAAGAACATTACTGTTTTTCCTTACTATAAAAGGCTATACTCAAAAACAAGAGGATGCTCTACACAATATAGAAATAAGACGCCAAAATGATTTCGAATTGACCATAAACCGGTTTGAAAAGAGACTCGAAATATGCCGTTTCACAATTGAATGGTTATACAAACTTATACAAGAGCCATTAAAAAACGATTCACAAAAAGCTTCAGTTCATTTTTCTGTTATAGAGCTTATGAGCGAGGTTAAAAAGCATTCAAAATCATTATTCTGTAAACTTGATGATATACAACTGGAAGATGTGGAAGAAGCACTCTTGTATTTATCTAAAATTGGAGCACTAAAATTAGAAGGAGGTTTCCTGGTTCTATATAATGCCATGAATATCAAAAGACTAAAAGACAACAAGTCTAGATATAAAATAGATGACTATAAGATGCTGAATGAATTCTACAAACAGAAAATCCAACAGGTTCACATTGTAGGAGAATATGCAAACCTCATGGTAAAAGATTACAATTCGGCTCTTCAGTATGTTCAAGATTATTTTCAAATGGACTACAAAAAGTTCATAAACAAATATTTTAAAGGAGAAAGAATAAACGAAATACAACGTAACCTAACACCACAAAAATATAAGCAAATATTCGGTCTGCTGTCGGAAAAACAAATGGAAATAATATCCGACAAGGAGTCACGATGTATCGTAGTAGCTGCAGGTCCTGGCAGTGGAAAGACACGTGTACTAGTACATAAGCTGGCATCTCTTCTCCTACTAGAAGATGTGAAACACGAACAGCTCCTAATGCTTACATTCTCTAGAGCCGCTGCCACTGAGTTCAAGCAAAGACTTATGGAATTGATTGGCAACGCAGCACATTTTGTGGAAATCAAGACTTTCCATTCTTATTGTTTCGACCTCATAGGAAAAATCGGTAATCTGGAAGATGCAAAAGATGTAGTATCCAAAGCTGCCGAAATGATAAACCAAGGCGAAGTTGAACCTAACAAAATAGGCAAGACAGTGCTGGTTATAGACGAAGCTCAGGATATGAGCTATGAAGAATATTCTCTTGTAAAAGCTCTTATGGACAACAATGAAGAAATGAGAGTAATTGCTGTAGGTGATGACGACCAAAATATATACGAATTTCGTGGTTCAGACTCTGGATATATGTATAAACTTACAAAAGAAAGCAATAGTAAATTTGTTGAAATGACCGAGAACTACCGTAGTGCAAAACATCCTGTACTCTTTGCCAATCAGTTTGTAAAATACATAAAACATAGAATGAAGAGCAATCCTATCATATCTATGAGAAAAGAAGACGGATGGGTAGAGACTACATTACACAAATCGGAATATATGTATCAAGCAATTGTTGAAAAAATCAAGAACAATCATTGTAAAGGCAAATCATGTGTACTTACGCAAACCAATGAAGAAGCCATAATAATGGCCGCCCTCTTGCGTAAAAACGGTATAAACAGCAAATTGATACAATCAATGGATGGCTTTTCCTTCTGGAATATGGCAGAATGTAGATACTTTATCAAAAATATAGAGAGAAAAATAAAGACTCCTCTTATAACTGATGAAATATGGGAAGAGTCTAAATCAAAAACATTTTCAACATATGCAAACAGCAATAGCCTTCAATACTTAAAACGCTGTATCATGTTGTTTGAGCAAACAAATAAGGTAAGATTCTTCACCGATTTCAAAGAATTCATATACGAATCTTCTGTTGAAGATTTCTGCGACATATCAGACGCCGATGTTGTTGTTTCAACAATCCACAAATCAAAAGGTCACGAATTCAACGACGTATATATGCTTATTTCGGACAACTGTTCTAAAAGCATAAATATTATGAGAAGATATTATGTTGGGATAACAAGAGCCAAAGATAGATTATTTATACACTCCAACATCGGTTGTTTCAATGATTTAAGTGTAGACAAATACAACATTGATAATAATAAATACGAAATGCCAACAGAAATATTGCTGCAACTGTCTCATAAAGACGTATTCTTAAGTTTCTTCAAAAACATAAAGAAAGAAGTACTATCGTTGAGAGGAGGAGATACGCTTATATATAACAATCATATATTATATGAAAGCAAATCAAACATTCCAGTTGCTAAATTATCACAAGAGATGAAAAACAAGCTATCCGAGTTGGGAAATAAGGGATATAAAGTCAAAAAAGCATCTGTCCGTTTCATTTTGGCATGGAGATCCAAAGATGCCGGTAAAGAAGAAGCTGAAACTGCTGTAATACTACCAGACTTATATCTTTCCTTGTAGCAAAGAACAATATTGTCTTAACCCTATTTTCATTACCATCCCTAATATACATAACCACAAACAACAAGGGCTGCCCATCAAAATATGAGCAGCCCTCAGTTTTATATTGAAGAAGTATTATAATTACTTAGCCAATTTGTTGTCAGAACCCAAAACGTTGATGATTTTGTGTTTGTAAAGTTTTTCCATGTTGTCACGAGCTGGGCCCAAGTATTTACGTGGGTCGAATTCAGCTGGTTTTTCAGCGAATACCTGACGTACAGCAGCAGTCATAGCAAGACGAGAGTCTGAGTCGATGTTGATTTTGCAAACTGCAGACTTAGCAGCCTTACGCAATTCTTCTTCTGGAATACCGATTGCAGCCTTCAAAGCACCACCGAACTTGTTGATAGTTTCAACTTCTTCCTGAGGAACTGAAGATGATCCGTGAAGAACGATAGGGAATCCAGGAAGTTTTTCCATAACTGCATCCAATACTTCGAATGCCAATGGAGGAGGAACCATACGACCTGTAGCTGGATCGATGTGGCACTGTTCTGGAGTAAACTTATAAGCACCGTGAGAAGTACCTATAGAGATAGCCAATGAGTCACAACCTGTACGAGTAGCAAAGTCGATAACTTCTTCTGGGTCAGTGTAAGTGTGATGGTCAGAAGATACTTCGTCTTCAACACCTGCCAATACACCAAGTTCGCCTTCTACAGTTACATCAAACTGGTGAGCGTATTCAACAACTTTCTTAGTCAATGCAACGTTTTCTTCGTATGGAAGGTGAGAACCATCGATCATAACTGAAGAGAAACCAGAATCGATACAGCTCTTGCAAGTTTCAAAAGTATCTCCGTGGTCCAAGTGAAGAACGATTTCAGGAGCCTCGCAACCCAATTCTTTAGCGTATTCTACAGCACCCTGAGCCATGTAACGCAACAATGTAGCATTAGCATACTGACGAGCACCTTTAGATACCTGAAGGATAACTGGAGATTTTGTCTCTACTGCAGCCTTGATGATAGCCTGCATCTGTTCCATATTGTTGAAGTTGAAAGCCGGGATAGCGTATCCACCTTTGATTGCTCTGGCAAACATGTCTCTTGTATTTACCAAGCCTAAATCTTTGTAATTAACCATTGTTGTTAAATTTATAATGTTAGTGATTAAATTCTTTGGCAAAAATACGAATAAATGTCATTATAACATATTTTTATGTTTAAAAAAACTACCGAAAATATATTTTTAAACATAAAAAAGTAGATTTATACCAATTATAATACATTAATGTGACTATCTCTAAAAATGGTTGTCAGATTTGAGTGCGATTAACTAATCTGTT
>JAHHQV010000019.1 GCA_020026175.1 Phocaeicola sp.
TTGTATTCTATCATAACATTCTTATTGGGTCAACTTTTTTCAGTCCAACACAGTCGTTGGGCTGGGGGAATTTAGTTCCTCGGAGGAGTTGATAATGTTACTTTCTCTTTAATGAATAGATTAACAATATTGGATTATCATCAACCGTAGATTGAGATAACAATTCCTTCAATTTATTATCTAACTTTTGACCATCTTCCTGTATCTGTAACAAAAGGTCAGGTCGAAGCAAAGATACAAAACTATTATTGTTAATTACACTTATTGGAGCACTAAATGCACCAACTTTTAACCCCTTTTGAATTTCTTCTTGACTGAAACAATAACTTTTTTGGTTTTCCTTATCATAAAAACCAAAAAACATCTTTTTATTCAAATAATATGGAACACAAATGGAGTATTTTGTTTCATGAAAATTATAGAATGCTACATAAGGAGAATCCAGCAATTTAGGAATATAGTTCTGATTATTGGCTGCATTATCATTTAGATAATCTATCGAAGCCATTTTATTTCCATTGAAATTAAATTTATACACACATTGAACAGAATCATTCTTTAACCTATAAACTTCTGGTTTATAGGTTAAATAGAAAGTAATTTCTCCATTTTGCCTCCTCAGCTTTCTATTCGTTCCCAAAGAATAAGCACTGCTGAACGAAATAGGCAAATAATGTTTGGTTACCCTAAAAGTACTGTCTGTTATAAATAAATGAGCATCAGATACCTCCGAATGAATGAAATTAGACCAACAATAGCAATTAGGTGACAATGACTCCATTTCTGTTCTAAGAAATGGTAACTTCCGTTCACTGAGAAACCTAAAATCTGATAAATGGTAGAATAATATTTTCTGAGATGACAAATCAATGACAGAAAGGCGTTCCTGTATAGAATCTATTGAAATGGAAAAAGGATGTATATATTCACTAGGACCATTACCTTGTTTGCCTATTCGTTTTATGAATTTACCTTCATTGGAAAACAAATAAACAGATTTAGAGACCATATTATCTAATAATATAAAGCCTGTACTTGTCTTAATACATTGAGATATTCCACCTAACAGACAATCTTTATTTGTTTCTAATTTAACAAACGAAATGTCAAATAAATCTGAATTAAATTCTTTATTGTCAACAGAAAAATTAATTTCTATAGCATCTGTTTTATTTTTACTGTTTTTACATGAAATTAAACAAAAACAAAACAGAAGGATTATAAATTTTATTTGCATAAGTAAGTGATCAAAAATATTTTTATATTCAACATAAAATATTAATATTGTCTCATGATATTCTAGAATTTGAATCATAAAACATATTAAAGTACTTGAATTAAGTGAGGCTGATTGCCTCAAACTAGAGAAAGGCTATCATAATGGCCTACTAATAACTATCGTATCAGATGTAAATCCATATTACTGAAGTCTTCAAGAAAATCAGCCTCAGAAATAGCTGAAATATTTGATGTAACAGTGCTAACAGTATACTATGGATAAAACGTTATAGAGAAAATGGTATCAAAGGCACGTGAGACCTGTGAAAAGGCTTCAGGCAAAAAGGCCGGTGACATTACCTTCAAACGTTTTTTTAGAAGCATTGGTGCAAGATATAGGCGAATAAGAAAACGCCCAAGGGGCATACCCTCACCGCAACTCTACACATACAAGAAAGAGAAATTGCAAGAACTTGAAATCCTTGATACCAAAGGTAAAACAGGACTTTATTATGCTTATTAATCCTGCCTAAACGCTATGGAGTATATTGTAAGACAAATGGATAAGACCTGCTGATTACAATACTAAGGACTCTCTTTTCTATTGTACAAACAGGGCACTTGCATCTGTTGGTAAGTATTTATTTGTGAATTACTCATATGTATAAAATTAATTTTGAATAGTTACTTACAAAAATAGAATACAATCAATAATGCTCGCATTTTTAATACGAGCATTATTGATTAAAGTTTTTTAAATATTTTAACAGCAAGATAATTTTCCTGATCCAGAGCATACACATTTTGTATATCCATAATTAGGATCACCTGGTTGAGGATAATAGACAAATTCATAACCATTAGAAGATTCGTCATTAGCCAATGCTTCCACATTAGCCAATGCAAGATCCGACATTGTTTTTTCCTGTTGTGATGTATATACACTATAACCAGCCATTAAAGCGAATGCTGCAACGAATGCAGTTCTAATAATATTCTTTTTCATAAAATTCTAAATATTGTTTATAATATTATTTTTTTATTCACACACAAAGCAACAAATCCCCGATTTGTATTGCTTCAAAATAATCATTACCTTTGCATCGGAAACACCTCCTCTCTTTAATTGGATGGGTTTAACATTGAGTGGGATATGAATACAAACGTTTGGTAGACATAGGTTTCATATCTCCACTTTTTTTATCTATCACTTTCTAACGGTTTCTCTGAAAACCGGTGTAATAAGCTTATATGTAATGCTTTTCGATTTTTTCTTGCATAAATCCTTGCAAGAACCTTATCAAGGTTGTAATTCCTACATGGAGCATATTACAATACATCATGTAAATTTAAATACCCAAACTGAAATTCGTCATCAAAAGAAAATATCAACCGGTTGTTCTGCTTGTCATAACACATGCCAAGTATTGGATGATTCAAACTCATAGTTTTAATATAATTTCCATCTATATCAAAAACAAGCAACTTATCCGGATATATTGACTTAATGGACTTACCGTCCTCTATAAGACGCCTGTCTCCCAGATAAGACACAACCAATCGGTCTCCACAGAAAAGAGCATTCTCAAAGTATCTCATCTTATTGGAAGTCTGATTATCCCATTTTGAACCATAAGAAGTAAACTTCAATTCACCTTCCAATGTACACCAGGTAATCAAGTCATGATGATGATAAACTTCAACATACAGATTATGCTCTTTTGATATTGCTAAAGAAGTACGCTTGCGTTCAATCTCCGGATGGCCTGTGTATGACATAAAACTTATTTCTCCGGTTTTCATATTCCACCTGGCAGGAACAGGTTTATAATCCCCGATTTCATTGAACTGTGTGAACAAGGCGTATGACACAGAATCATTCAGAAACTCAAAAGACAAAGGCACCTGACGCTTGTTGATTATGCCGGCTTTCTGAGGTACATATTTGGAGTTTACAAATATACTGTCAATGGGACATTCAAATACCCCATCCTTACCATAGTCTATTATATAAAATGCGTTCTTATCCTCATTGACCGCAAGACTTACCAGGTTTGAAATCTCTCCCGGTCCGTTACCCTGACTGCCAAAACCACATTTATACTCAAATGTATTCTTGTCAAATACAGATATAAGATTGTCAACCAGTTTGTGGTCACTCATTACCAAATATTGATTAACGATATAAGGTTTTGCCCATGACGAGAAAAAGCAGTCCTTAAAATCTATATGAACTATTTTATCCTCAATATTCACAACATCTGATCCTGCATCATAATTTCTGATTCCCTTATCATCAGATTTACAACTTGCCAATAAAAAGAGTATCAATAAACTAAAAAATATATTTTTCATTTCATGTATGTAGTATAGAAGATATATTATAATTCGAATCCAGTTCAAATATAATATATCTTCTTGGTTAATAGAACGTTACTTCCAAGTTTTTTCTTTGTATGGATGGTATCCATAGCAGAAACAGTGTCCTGTCTTATCTAAACAACCATTAGGGCAATCCAGCATACCATCACCTTCGTCATTAGCCAATGCTTCCACATTATCCAAAGCCAAATCAGACATTTCAGCGTTCTGCTATGAAGCATATACGCTATATCCGGCTGCCAAAACAAATGCTGATGAAAAAACTAATTTAAATATACTCTTTTTCATATAAATCCTTAATTCCGCAACTCTTTTTTATAAAAAAATTAAAGCACTGAATGATAGCATAATACCCAGCGCTTTGTCATATCTGAAGATTCACTTAACTTAGTGTTGCTAATAAAAGCTCATAAATCTTCATTTGACATGGCTAAAGTACAAATAAAATAGGAGAAAATCACCCCTTTGGGCGGAATATTTTCAATCATGGAGCAATTTGATGCTCTTTTATCCAATGTGATTGATTCAACCTTAGGAAAACGTTGCCAATCCTTCGGCTACAGCTACAGTGAAATCTCGAGCCAGCGAAAGCAAAGTCTCAAGTTTACTTGAAAGATTTGCTGAGTGCAGACGAGATTATGCAAATACTCCGCTCCCTCATGTGTGTGTTCTTCTGTGGTGGTTCTTGCATTGAGGACGTCTCCACACATATTATGAGGCATCTTTCCTCTCACCCAAGAATCAGGACATGCAGTGCCGATACGATTCTACGTGCCATAAAGGAATTGACTACCTCAAACATAACCTATACGTCTCCTGTCTCAAGGAAATCATACGACTCCAATGCAGCCGATAAAATGAATGAGCTTCTGTTAAAGTCTCTTATATCTACCGGAGAGTTACGCAAGGGACAAAGGTATGATTTGGATTTTGACCATCAGTTTATTCAGACCAAAAAATACGATGCCAAACGGACATATAAGAAGTTTACGGGGTATAGTCTGGAAATAGCTGTCATCGGTGACCATATTGTCGGCATTGAGAATCGTGACGGAAATGCGAATGTACGTTTCTGTCAGCAGCATACACTTGAAAGAATATTTGTGACATGAATATTGTATCACCTTGCGGATATTAGGAAAAGTGTTTCTGAACTATATTAGAATGTTTGTCTTCAACTCTCACACACGAACTAGTCAAAAAACATATGACTATAAACAACAATATAGTTTTCATATATCTTTAAAATAAAATATATAAATAACTTGCACATCTTAAATCATTTCGAATATGCAAGTTATGAATTCATTTCTTTTTTCACAAGAGATTCTAATATTCACGTATACATTGCAAACATTCATTAACAATAGGCATTCCTGCTGGTTTGTGAGATTCTACAGCTCCGCATTCTCCGATTCCGCCCATGGTCGTTTCAGAACATGTAGCATAATAATCCATCGCCATAACCAGCTATTAAGGCAACAACCAGCACCAGTGCTGTTTCAGTTATTTTTTTCATGATATTTATATTTTAAGATGAGTGTTTGCAAATATAAAAAAACAAATCAGAAAACAAAATATAAATCTTTTTTTCTTTGTTTTTCAGGATTTTATTCAGATTAAATATTCGGAAAGTGGTGTCTGCCATTCGGATACAGCTATAGTGAATTCTCGAGCCAGCGAAAGCAGAACATCAAGTTTACTTGAAAGATTTGCTGAGTGCAGACGAGATTATGCAAATACTCCATACCTTAATGTGAATGTTCTTCTGTGGAGGTTCTTGTATTGGGAATATTTTCAAACATCAAATGCAGCATCTTTACTATAATCCGAAACTTAATACTTGCAGTGCAAACACCATATTGCGTGCAATCAAGGAATTGACTGTAGATAACACAACTTATACATCTTCCGTTTTGGGATAATAATACAATATCAAGACTATTCCTACCTATAATATTATCCGGAACTATGATATTTTATTGTCTTATTTAGGCAAAAAACATATATTTGTACAGGCTTAGACAATTAACTGCCTTAGCATCAAAAAAAATGCGTTTATACGTTTTTTTTAAGCGACCAGGCGTTTTGTCCTAAACGACTAGGCGTTTTACTTAAAGCGACAAGGCGTTTTAAAAGCTACAGAGATGCATCTGAAAAATTTACACTACATACTTAAAAAAAATATCCTTATGAAAGATTTCAGCGAACTAATAAAGAACAGACGCAGCATGCGTAAATTCACTTCTGAAGAAATTTCGCAGGAAGAGGTCGTAACACTGCTGAAGGCAGCACTGATGTCACCGTCATCAAAACGCTCTAACTGCTGGCAATTCATTGTGGTGGACGACAAGGAAACACTTGAAAAATTGTCTTTTTGTAAAGAGAACGGTTCTTCTTTAATTAAAGGTTCTGCACTTGCCATAGTAGTAGTGGCAGACCCTCTGGCCAGTGATGTGTGGATAGAGGATGCTTCTATAGCGTCTATTATGATACAGTTGCAGGCAGAAGACTTAGGACTGGGAAGCTGCTGGGTACAAATAAGGGAAAGGTTTACTTCAGACGGTATACCGTCGAACGAATTCGTACACGAAGTGCTCGACCTTCCTCTTCGGCTACAGGCTCTTTCCATTATCGCAATAGGACATAAGGGTATGGAGAGAAAGCCTTTTGATGAAAAGAACCTGCAATGGGAAAAGATACATATCAACAAATTTGGAGGTAAATGAAAATGAATGTACGCGACTTGTCTATAGTTATGATAGGTGCAGGCAATGTAGCCTTTCATCTCACTTTGGGACTTTTAAAAGCTGGCATAAGAGTGAAGCAAGTATATAGCCGCACTGCCGAATCGGCTTTGCCTCTCGCCTTCAGCATAGGAGCATCGTATGCTACAGAGATTGAAGATGTGATGGATAATGCCGACCTGTATATCGTATCGCTTAAAGATTCTGTTCTTGAAGATATACTTCCCAAACTGGTAAAGCGCAATCCTGATGCACTTTTTGTACATACTGCCGGAAGTGTTTCCATCGACATTTGGAAAGGTCTGACCGGAAGATACGGGGTTATGTATCCGATGCAGACTTTCTCGAAACAGAGGGAGGTTGATTTCTGCAAAGTGCATTTCTTTATAGAGGCCAACAACAGTGATGATACGGAACTGCTCAGAAAGGTTGCTTCACGTCTAAGCCCGAATGTGTTCGAAGCCTCATCAGAACAGAGAAAGTATCTTCATATTTCGGCTGTTTTTGCATGCAATTTTACAAACCACATGTATGCCGTATGCGAACACCTGCTGAAAGAACACGGACTGCCGTTCAGCTCTATGCTGCCGCTAATAGACGAAACTGCCATGAAGGCTCATCAAATGTCGCCCGTAGATGCACAGACGGGGCCGGCACAAAGAAACGACATCAACATAATGGAGCAACACATAGGCATGTTGGAATCCGAACCTGAACTTGCTGATATATACAAGGCTATAAGCAACAACATAAATAAGTATGATTCAAATAAGAAGACGATATGATTAATTACGATTTAAGCAAAATAAAGGCTGTCTTTTTTGATATAGACGGTGTTCTGAGCTGTGAAACCGTAACCATGAGTGCCGAAGGTGAACCGCTTAGAACCGTAAACATAAAGGACGGATATGCCATACAGCTGGCTGTGAAATGTGGTCTGCACATTGGCATAATAACAGGCGGAAAGGGTGAAGTCATAAAAATGAGATACGAAAAACTTGGCGTGAAAGACATCTGTATGGGAGCTGCCGTAAAGACTAAGGTATACAACGAACTGCTGGAGAAATATGGTCTGAAAAACGAAGAGGTGCTGTATATGGGCGACGACATTCCCGACTACGAGGTGCTGTGTATGACAGGTCTTCCTTGCTGTCCTGCCGATGCTGCTCCCGAAATAAAATCGGTATGCAAATACATATCCCACAAAAATGGAGGTCAGGGATGTGGCAGAGACGTGATAGAACAGGTGCTGCGCACGCAAGGCAAGTGGATGACGCACGACGAGACATTCAGCTGGTAATGTAGAAACGTTTAAATGAATTATCAATGTTAGAAAATATAAGTAAATACAAAGTTATATTGGCTTCCAATTCTCCACGCCGCCGCGAACTGTTGTCGGGATTGGGAATTGACTACGAAGTAAAGGTTATAAGCAATATAGACGAAAGTTTCTCCGACACGCTGCAAGGTGAAGAAATTCCGGTATATATATCGAAGGTAAAGGCCAGGGCGTATCTTTCTACGATGAAGGACGATGAAATGGTGATAACGGCAGACACTATAGTATATACCAACGGAAAGGTTCTTGGCAAGCCTGCCAGTAGGGAGGATGCCATAGACATGCTGAAAGAACTTTCGGGACACTCGCATCAAGTAATAACAGGAGTGTGTATCACCACCAAGGATTTCCAGAAAAGTTTTGCTTCGGTTACAGATGTCACATTCGACAGTCTGAACGATGAAGAGATAGACTATTACATAGACAAGTACAAGCCTTATGACAAGGCCGGAGCTTATGGCATACAAGAATGGATAGGATATATAGGTGTGTCTTCTATAGAAGGTTCTTACTTTAATGTAATGGGGCTTCCCGTACAGAAACTGTATAAAGAGTTGAAGAAGATTTAAGTCCGGTTAGTGAAATCTATCGGCTGATATATGTCCGTCAGGATATAACTACTCCCGTATTGTGATGGCAGTACAAGATGTCTGCCCGCAATACGGGAGTAGTCTTCTTTCACTTTCTGACCTTGTCATCTACTATCTTTAAAAGCCTGTATCTTATACTACTTGCATCAGCCTGAGGATTGGACAAAATAATTTTTTCAACCTTCAATATATACTCATGTCCCTTTACATAAGTAAAGCCTGTGATGCAGTCGAGAGACTGTTTTGAATATACCGAATCGCACGCTTCCTTCATCAGCATACATTCTATTGGAGTATCACTTTCCCACGACATGTATGTATCTGTATCAGGAGAAACATATACATTAACTGTCTCTACCCTATCTTTAAGTTCACTTTTTTTATTATTGAGTCCACTACAAAAAGTGTTTTTTGACAGAAATTAACACCCTACAGATACTTCTGAGAGGGGATGAAATTGGAAAAATGTACTTTTTAAAGGGGACTCATTATTGACTACATTACACGAGAATAACGATATTACAAGTATTCCCAACAAACCGACTGTCTTCATATGCATGGCTATATTATATATCATACACAAATATAAGGAAAGCCACGAACAATATCACTTTTTATTCGTACATTTGCTCTACCAAAAACATATAAATATGCAAAACAACGAAAATTCCATACAATCTCTGCCCGACTTGAAAGGCTCAATGGGAGAACAAATTGGAATAGAGTTCTTGAGTGTAGAAGATGGAAAAGTTACAGCCAAAATGCCTGTTGACCACAGGACATGCCAGCCTTTCGGCATACTGAATGGCGGAGCTTCACTGGCTCTTGCCGAGATAGTGGCAGGACACGGCTCTGTCCCATTGTGCAGTACCAATGAAATGCCTTGCGGAATACAAGTCAGCGCAAATCATGTAGGAATGGTAAAAGCACAAGAAGGTGCATTTGTTATAGCCAAGGGTACACTGATACACCGTGGAAGAACAAGCCATATATGGAACGTCGACATAGTGACTCCCGAAGGAAAACTAATATCGACAGCAAGAATAGTAAACCAGATAGTGAAAAAACGGATATGAACAAACCAGACTCTAGTTTGATAGAAAAGATAGACTCATTGACAAAAAGCAACAAGTCTTTTGCCATATATCGTCTTCCTTGGACTGAAACGCCATTGCTCGTGATGCAAAACGATGACTCTGTAGAGACTCTGTCCGAACTGAATATGCTTAACGGGAAAAAAGGTTTTGTCGTATCTCCATTCCATATTACCGACAAGCATCCAGCTATCTTGATAAGACCTGATATTATTGCCGAAGGGTGGGATGATATAGAGGAAAAGCTGTCGTATATAGAGCTCTTTAATACGGAAGACTGCCATCCTAACATGCTTATGCCAGATAACGACTTTATGCTTAAAGAAAAATACAAGTCTGTCTTCAGCAAATTTATAACTCCACTGAGGAATGATGAATTCAAGAAACTTGTATTGTCTAGAAAAGCCTCATACAGACTCGATGAGGGATTCTCGCCTGTATTGTCTTTTATCACAGCATGCAACAGTTATCCAAGAATGATGATTTCGCTTATACACAATCCTATATGCGGTACATGGATTGGAAGTACTCCTGAAATAATACTCAGCGGAAACGGATATGAGTGGAAAACGGTATCACTTGCCGGAACAATGCAGATGAATGGAAACTCTGTACCCGACAACTGGACTGAAAAGAACAGGGAAGAACAGGCTATTGTGAGCTATTACATAAAAGATGTATTAGAAAGACTTTGCAAGGAAGTTGTGGTAAACGGACCTTATACGGTTCAGGCAGGTCCACTGGCTCATCTAAAGACTGATTTTACTTTCTCGCTAGACAATACCTCCGAACTGGGAATGATACTGGATGCATTATATCCTACTCCTGCCATATGCGGACTTCCTAAGGATTCGGCTTATAAATTTATAATAGATAACGAAGGTTATGACAGAGGATATTATTCTGGTATAATAGGATGGATAGACCCTACGGGAGATACCAATCTGTATGTAAACTTGAGGTGTGTAAGTATCAGTGATGGCAACGCTAATTTTTATGCTGGAGGCGGACTGCTTCCTCTGTCGGAAGCCGCTTCGGAATGGGAAGAAACCCAACATAAGATGAACACCATGAAAAGATGCCTTACACAGGTCTTATAGAAGACAAAGAAGTTACCTGTAGAAGACAAGGAGATTACCTGTATTTTTATTAAAACAAAAACTATTATGTACACCGACAAGAAAAATATACTACAACTCGCAGCCCTGCTCAAAGCACATGGGGTAAAGAAAATAGTGCTATGTCCTGGCAGTAGAAATATACCGTTGGTACAGACCTTGGCCAATATTCCTGAATTTACCTGTTACCCGGTGACTGACGAAAGAAGTGCGGGATTCTTTGCTCTGGGTATGGCTCTTCATGGAGGAGCACCTGCTGCTGTGTGTTGCACTTCGGGTAGTGCTTTGCTCAATCTGCACCCTGCCGTATCGGAGGCTTTCTATCAGCAAGTTCCACTTATAGTAATTTCGGCCGACAGACCTGCTGCATGGATAGGACAGATGGACGGACAGACACTTCCGCAACCTGGAGTGTTCGGAGATTTGGTAAAGAAGTCGGTCAATCTGCCCGAAGTTGATTCGGAAGAGGATGAATGGTATTGCAACCGACTGATAAACGAAGCCTTGCTGGAACTAAACCATCATGGCAAAGGACCTGTACACATCAATGTTCCTATAAGCGAACCGTTCTTTTTACTGCCTGTAAATGAACTGCCACAGGCAAGAGTCATCACAAGGTATCAGGGACTTAACGTATATGATAAAGATTACGAACCGCTTATAGAACGGCTGAACAGGTATCAAAAGAAAATGATTGTCGTGGGACAGATGAACTTGATCTATCTGTTTGACAAAAGATATACCAAGTCTCTATATAAGCATTTTGCATGGTTCACCGAGAATATAAGCAACAAGACTATACCAGGGATGCCTATAAAGAATATAGAACCGCTGCTTTGCTCGATGGACAATGAGGCTCTGAAGAAAATGAAACCCGACCTGCTTATAACATACGGAGGACATATCATATCAAAAAGACTGAAAAAGTTTCTTAGGAAACATAAGCCGGCAGAACACTGGCACGTCTCTGCCGACGGAGAGGTTGTTGATCTCTTCGGTTCTCTTACCACAATAATAGAAATGGACCCGTTTGAGTTTCTCGAAAAAATTTCGTCGAGGATGGAAAACAAGACTCCAGAATATCCTCGCCAATGGGAAGCTTTGTCTAAAGCTATTCCTCAGGCCGAATTTGATTATTCGGAAATGAGCGCAATAGGTAAAGTCATAACAGGTCTGCCTGCTCCATGCTCCTTACACTTGGCCAATAGTTCGGCTGTAAGATATGCCCAACTGTTTGATGTTCCGCAAGATGTAGAGATTCTGTCGAACAGAGGAGTGAACGGTATAGAAGGCTCGCTATCAACGGCAATAGGATATTCTACTGCTTCTGACAAACTTAACTTCATTATAATAGGTGACTTGAGTTTCTTTTATGATATGAATGCCTTATGGAACAACAACTACGGCTCGAACATAAGAATACTTATGCTTAACAATAGCGGAGGAGAGATTTTTCATGCCCTGCCAGGATTAGAACTACACGATAATGCCAAAAGCTTTGTCATTGCAAATCATGCTGCTTCTGCAAAATCGTGGGCAGAAGACAGAGGACTGGAATATATGTGCGCCCACAACAATAATGAACTGGAAAATAATCTGACGCATTTTCTGGAACCATCTATCACCTCACGCCCTATGCTTCTGGAAGTGTTTACAGAAAAAGACAAAGACATAGAACTGCTAAAGAATTACTATCATAATCTAAAGAAATAACATCATGAAAAAAAGAGAATGGAAAACGATAAAGGAATATCAGGATATTCTTTTCGACTTTTATAATGGTATAGCCAAAATCACAATCAACCGACCTAGATACAGAAACGCATTCACTCCTACCACTACATCGGAAATAAGTGATGCTCTGCTTATATGCCGCGAATGTCAGGATATAAATGTGGTGGTTCTTACAGGTGCAGGCGACAAGGCCTTCTGCTCTGGTGGAGATATGCACGTAAAGGGACACGGAGGATATGTAGGTACTGACGGAGTGCCACGCCTTAATGTGCTGGATGTACAGAAACAGATTCGCTCTATTCCAAAACCTGTCATTGCTATGGTAAACGGATATGCTATAGGAGGCGGACATGTGCTTCACGTTGTGTGCGACCTTTCTATAGCTTCGGAAAATGCTATCTTTGGTCAGACCGGACCTAAAGTGGGAAGTTTCGATGCTGGATTTGGTTCTTCATATCTGGCACGTGTGGTAGGACAGAAGAAAGCACGCGAAATCTGGTTCTTGTGCCGACAATATTCTGCACAGGAGGCTCTGGATATGGGACTGGTAAACAAAGTAGTTCCTTTCGACAAACTTGAAGACGAGGTGGTGGAATGGGCAGAAGCTATGATGCAACATAGCCCGTTGGCACTACGCATGATAAAGGCCGGACTTAATGCCGAACTTGACGGACAGGCTGGTATACAAGAACTGGCCGGCGATGCTACTATGCTTTACTATATGACAGAAGAAGCCCAGGAAGGAGGTAAGGCTTTTCTTGAAAAACGTAAACCAGACTGGAGCAAATTCCCTAAAATGCCTTAATCTGCTTTTTGAAAAGTTTGTTTGTTAAATAATTCCACATGCCAGTATAATGCAGATTATTTACTGGCGTGTGGACTTAAATTTTTACCACATAAAGATGATTAAATCAGATATTATACCGTATGAGCTGCATTTCAAACAGCCGGCAGGAACATCAAGAGGTGTATACACTACTCGTAAAGTGTGGTACGTAAAACTATCAGACGTTGAAACTGGAAAAACAGGTATTGGCGAATGTGCTCCTCTACCCAAACTAAGTTGTGATGACATACCTGAATATGAAACAGTATTAAGGCAACATTGTCTCTCTCTTGAAGTAAATGGAACTATCGATTATGAATCATTGAGGCCGTATCCTTCTATTTTGTTCGGTATAGAAACAGCTATGCAAAATCTTAACTCATGCAATAATATATTATGGGATACCCCTTTCTCAAGAGGAGAAGAAGGAATTACTATCAACGGACTTGTTTGGATGGGTGATTTTGATGAAATGTATAAACGGCTTGAAGAAAAAATGAAATCAGGCTTCAAATGTATAAAACTGAAAATCGGTGCAATAGACTTTGATAAAGAACTTCAGCTTTTATCGCATATAAGAAAACATTTTTCTCCCGAAGGAATAGAAATACGTGTTGATGCAAACGGAGCGTTCAGCCATTCTGATGCAATGGACAAAATAAATATTTTGAGCCAATTCAACATACATTCCATAGAACAGCCTATACGACAAGGACAATGGGACATGATGAAAATATTGTGTAAGAAAACACCTCTGCCTATAGCTCTTGACGAAGAACTTATAGGAATAAACAATATGGAAGACAAGAAACTACTGCTAGATACTATAAACCCGCAATACATAATATTGAAACCTTCGCTGCATGGTGGTATACATGGTTCGGAAGAATGGATAAGACTTGCAGAAGAGAGGAACATTGGATACTGGATTACTTCTGCATTGGAATCGAATATAGGACTGAATGCCATAGCACAGTGGACTGCAACGCAAATTCATAATCTACCACAGGGACTTGGAACAGGGCTTCTGTTTACTGATAATATTGAGTCTCCTTTGTTTATAGACGGAGACAAGCTTTGGTATGACACTAAAAGGGACATTGAGTTCAAACTGAAATAAAATATCATTCAATTGCAATTAAAATATCATTTGAATGATGTTTTCACATAGGATTGATTCAATGACAAGACAACAATTATTAAAGAAAAGACGGATATTCATTGTATGAAACATTGTATTACCATAAACGGAAGAAACTATTCTGAAGAAGAGATTCATAATTTAAACGACTGTTTTAAGAAAATGTACGGAAAAGATAGTTTCGAACTGTCATTACTGTATTTCCTTGAAGAATGGTATAACGAAAGCCTCATGCTGAGAGTACATACTTCGGGCTCTACAGGCAAACCAAAAGAGCTGTGGGTGGAAAAGGAAAGAATGATAAACAGTGCAAGACTTACTGTCTCTTTTTTAGGACTTAAACAGGGAGACAGCGCTTTATTATGTATGCCACTTGAATATATAGCAGGGAAAATGGTAGTAGTGAGAAGCTTGGTTGCCAATCTAAATCTGATAACAATGAAACCTTGCGGACGGCCATTGGAGCACTTGGAGCATATCCCAGATTTTGCCGCCATGATTCCTATGCAGGTTTACAACTCTCTTCAAAACGAAAAAGACAAAGAAAAACTAAAGAAGATAAGACATCTCATTATAGGCGGAGGGGCTATAGATGATAATATGGCAGAAGAACTTAAATCGTTTCCTAATAATGTGTGGAGTACTTACGGCATGACAGAGACATTATCACATGTGGCTTTGCGCAAACTTAACGGCAATGATGCCTCTATGTGGTATACTCCTTTCAGCAATGTAGACATCAAACTATCGGAAGAAGGTACTCTCGTAATATATGCTCCATCAGTAAATCAAGATATTCTTGTAACAAATGATATTGCAGAGATAAACTCGAAACGCCAATTCAGAATTATAGGTAGAAAAGATAATATCATAAATACAGGAGGAGTCAAAGTACAGATAGAGAAAGTGGAAACAAGGCTAAAAACCATGCTTACGGAACTAGACTTTATGGTAACTTCGGTGAAAGATGAAAAGTTCGGCGAAAGAATAGTTCTCTTGGTTTCTTCACCAATAACTTCTGAAGAGGACATACATAATGCTATAAACATACTCCCACCATACTGGAGACCCAAACAAATCATCAGATGTAATAATCTGCCACTTACAGGTACTGGGAAACCCGACAGAGCCAATGCCAGACTTTTAGCTGAAAAGCTAAAGATAAAAGACTAGATATATACAAAAAAAACAAGAGATTGACTATACAGACAATCTCTTGTTTACTCAATAAGAGCATACCTTTAATTAATCAAATATACTTTACAGGTTTATAAAAACCATACTAGTATCAATAATTCATTTACAGAAATCAATTCTCCGGAACATATATAATTTCACCGTTGTCAAGTTCGTAAGCAATACCTACCTTCTTTCCTTTCTTTCCGCTTTTTGAAGACTGTTCCTCACTTGGAGTATATTTGTTTATTTTCTGACCTTCTTTGGTTATAATCTCCATATTTTCCTTACCTGGATTCTTAACCATCGTAAAATCTTCCTGACTGAACATTTCAGTCATATTATAACGACTCACCAAAGCAACCATAAGAGCTACGGCAAAAACCATCGCTACGTCAAAAAGATTGCTTACAACACTCATCGGGTCGTTATCTTCCTCTTTCTTCAATAAATTTCTTTTCATCAGTTCTTTCTGCTTTCGTTCAACATTTCTGACAAGAACTCAAGATTTGTCATATCCTGAAGATACCAGCGCTGTTTTACCTGCTGAGTTATAAAACCTATAGCAGCAGCAAACAGTCCAACTACAGTTGTAGCAAAAGCCACCTGCATGTTATATGCCATAGAAGAGATATCACCTGTTGAAAGTCCCACCAAGGCAGGTCCCATAGGGATAAGAGTACCCATAAGACCAAGCATAGGTCCCATTTTAGAAAGTGTCTTAGATATAGCCAAATCCTTGTCGGCTGTTATTTCATAATCAGACAACAATCGCTGTACATGCGAAGGACTATCCTTTGACTCTATAATCTTATGAATATATTTTATGATCAGAGAGTTAGTCTTAACAGGCAAATTCGACTTCAGCTTTTCTATTCCATCTGGAGTCAACGAATCAAATTCCGTTCTCAACAGAGATTCTGTTTTTCTTATTGATATATACTGACCGAAAAAGCTACCTATCAACATTAGAGAACGAATAAACAATATGATAAGTAATACTATTACAGGAACAAGAAGACCCGTAGAAATCCAATACAAAATGTCCGAAATATAGTTCATGATATTTATTATTTTTAAGTGTGTTATTTTATTTTAATCTGTTGATTTTATACTTTCTTATCATTATTCCCAACAATCCTCCGGCAATAACCATTAATATCAGCCCCAAGAAAGCACTCCAATCAACCTCTCCCATTCCTTTCATTGCCGTTCTGCCATTTACAGTAGCAACAATACCAAGAATAGCTGTAAAAGAGTTTGTAAGGAACATAAGTTCAAGTCTCAACTCTTTTTCGGGCAGCAACCATCTCAGGAAGACCGTACCCAACGGTATCAAAACCAATACCACAGCAGCCATAGACCATGCTACAACCGAAAATGATATTCCCGGAAAATTGAAAATCAACCATACAAGTGTACTGAACAAAACCGGGAAAATAAGAAAACCTGGGAACCATCGCAATACTCTATATGCCCAAAGAGTACGCTGCTTTACTTTTCCTCCAGTAAGCATGTGAACAGCAAGCATACAAAAACTGAGTTGAAGACACACCTCTATGCTCAATATCACAGAAGTATCAAGCATCAAAGTAGGGTTTGCCAACCAGTCTGCTATCTGGGTTTTAGACTGCTCTATAGCATACGGCCACATAAATCCTGTAAACAAGGCACAAGCCACAGATATGGCAGCAACAGCCCAACGCTTGCTATAGGTTTGCTTCAACATGAAGTTAAAGCAAACCAAAATCATAAGCACTAAAACAACTGTCTGCATATTATTATTATTCCATTTCTTTACGTTTCTTGCGTATGACGATAACCAGCAACAAAATAGTGATTACAACAGCTATACCTACAATAGTATTGCTTAGTGTGTTAGTCTCTTCTTCTGCCTGCATTGAAGATATTTCCTCCTTCTTCATTACCATACCTTTATCAGAAGATTCGGCTACAGCCTCACGTACTTCTGAAATCTTTTCCTTATACTGTGATGCAGACTTGCTGTCGGTATTTGAAGCTATAAACTCACGAAGTTTAGCATTATCACATACAAATCCAGAACAGCCAGGATTAAATTCATTTACAAGTTCTGTATGAAGTGCAGCAACATCCTTCAATTGTTGTTCGCTAGCTTTCCACATACCCTTGCGTGCCGTTTCCATCATTACGGCTGTTATTTCCTGAAGTGCGGCAGGATTTTTTCCTTCAAAGAAATCCTTCACACCAAGATCAAACTTATCCTTTACATACACATTATAGATTTCATCCCAAATCTGATTGTCGATAGCTTTAGGCTTCATTACATTCCAACCATAAGTGTTACGTATGATATCAGCAAAAGAACTTGCAGAAGTAGCTTCACCCTTCATCTTTTCCTTTATATACTCAGGGTTGAAAATAGTAGTACGGCTTTCTATACCAATTGCCTCTTTCACTTCCTGCATACGTACATTATTGCGGTTTCTGTAGTCGCTTAGATAAGCATCAGGGTCTTTGCCGGTAACATTACGTACAGCCAAGTTCATACCACCCATAAATTCATACACATGGTCTAGGCTCAAAGCGCCCCATGTATTGCTCTGTCGTGGCTGTATAACAGCATCTGTACGTGTCAGAGCAGCTTCGAAAGCAAACTTACGGAATACTTCCCAGTTTTTCTCGCTGCCATAGTAAGCTCCCATATTGTTGAGATAAGTATCTGCTATTTCAGACTCACTTTCCCATCTGTCGCCAGACTCTACCATGCCAGTGATACCTGTACCATAATTACCGTTCATACCGCCAAACACACGGAAGGCAGCCATTTCGCGAGCTTCTTTAGGAGTCAATCCTTTTTCGATGAGCGCTCGTTCGGATTCTACAACACCTTCTGCCACCTGGTTTTCATACACATCATCTTTTGCTGCGGCAGCCATTTCTACTGCACGATTTATAAGGAACAATCTCGAAGCAGCAAGGTCTCTGAGCTGTCCACTTGTCTGCACAACCACATCAATACGAGGTCTTCCAAGTTCCTTTGAAGGAATAAGTCGGATATCGTTCACTCTTCCAAAAGCATCACGAATTGGTTCCACTCCTAACATATACAATATTTGTGCTACTGTAGCACCTTCAGTCTCAATAAACTCACCGCTCCACAAAGTATAGCTTACCTTGCGAGGTATAGAGTCATTATGACGTTTCTTATACATATTTATAGTATTGTCGGCAAGGCGTATTCCTTTTTCCCAAGCAGCTTCAGACGGAGTGGCCTCAGCATTTATAGAATAGAGGTTACGTCCAGTAGGTAGCGTATTAGGGTTCGCTATAGGATCACCTCCAGGAGAAGGTTTAGTATATCCACCACTCAAAGCATTCATCATGCTTCCAAGTTCTTTTTCAGGACTACTTTCAAGAGCATTCTTATAGTTTATCACATTCATGATAGTGCGTTCCACTTCATTTATTGCGACAGCCTTATTTATCTGCTCCTTAGTATATTCCTTCTTCTTTCCCATCCTTCTCATCATCATTGCCATCATGCTGTCAGGATTCTTCTTCGAAGCATCTATTTCGTGAGCTTCTTTCAGTTCATCGGAATTAATGCCTATAGTTTTGCAAACAAGTTCTTCTGTTGCAGCATTAGGGTTTTGCAATAATATCCCTACCAAATTACGTGCAGGTTCCAGATACTTCTTTGTGAAGATAGTGCTATGCTTTTCAGTCTGCGGATCGGCTGTTCCACGCATTTTGTCCAATGCTAACATACTATAGGCTATAGGTTCTGTAGCCATAGCATATACACTTGATTGTATTCTCGCTTTTTCGTATGGTACTCCCATTGTATAAAGTTGGCCAGTTATCTTTTCATTAGCCAATTCTTCTGCAAAGTTCTCCACTCTCGATACCTCATCTTCGGTATATGGATTTACAAGAACACTGTCCAGCCCAAGCTCTCTATGAATACCTAGTTTCACAGTAAGGGCCTTCACCTTAAGAGAAGCCTTGTCCAGATTTTTCGGATTGACATTATCTTCTCCTAGGATATTGTTATAATTCTTCACAGCCTCGCTCAAGTCACGGTATATACCTCTCACCTTACTTTCCATGAATGGAGGAGTAAGATATGACTGAAGTCCGGCATAAGAACGTCTCTTTGCTATGATACCTTCGCCCACATTTCCTATAGAATATATATAGAAATGAGGTAACGCCCCTACCAGTCTGTCAGGCCAGTCCAAGTCAGACAGAGCGACCTGTTTTTTAGGAGTAAACTCAAGGCTGCCATGAGTACCGAAATGTATCATTGCATCGGCCTTAAAACCAAATTGAGTCCACAAATACGATGCTATATAAGTATGAGGTGGTGCTGCATCAGTTCCATGCACAATGTGGAATGAGTTTGAACCTCCACCGGCAGCATTCTGAGGCAACAACACTACATTGCCCAACTGAACTCTAGCTACTCCCAGTCTTCCATCATCTGTCACCATATACTGTCCAGGAAATTCACCATTGGCAGCAACTACCTCAGCATATTTTTCAGGACGCAAAGTCTTTTTCACCCATTCTTCATACTGTTCTTTAGTTATCAGTTCAGGGTTACCTTCCTTCATAAACTTATCAAAAGCACCCTCAGCATAAAGATTGAATACCGACCCCTGAGACTGAATCATTTTTCCCAGTTCTTCACTGCTAGAAGGAAGATTTTCAACCTTATATCCTTCTTTTTTCATCTTTACCAGCAAATTATATATAGAAGGAAGCACTTCCATGCCAGCAGCATTAAGAGCATTCTGTCCAGGACCCTTATAATAATAAATAGCCACACGCTTTTCTGAATTCGGCTTATTTTTGAGAGTAATATAATTGTTTACTGTCTTTACAAAAGTTTCGAGCCTTTCAGGTATGGCAAAAGCATGCTGAAGTCCTTCTTCATCTTTATAATGTCCGAACAATGCAAACGGACGAATAGCACCATCTATTTCGGGAGTAACAACACTCTGCGACAAGAAACCACCATTCATTCCCATATTATCCTTTTCCCAGTCTTCCACAAGACGGTTGATGTTAAGCGGAGAGAAAAGAGGGATATTCTGTTTTGCCAGGTAATTTACGATATAGTCACCCATACGTCCATGCGCCATATTTATCACAGCAGAAGGAGAAACAGAGTCTACATGATGTGATCTTACAAAACGTGGCATGTCTCTCACTGAATAAACCACATTTCCGGTCTCTTCAAGTCTCTTTATCAAGTCAGTAGGTTCACCCATCTGTCCTGTAATAATTATCCTTGCAGCATTATCTTTCCACAATCCGTTATCTTTCAAGAAGTTGTTGTAATCATTCACCGAATTAAAACCCAGAGGTTCTTCTTCAGGATTCTTAGGGTCTACATGATACATCATATCATTTGATGCAGCCACTACCGCTTCAGGTTCCGACAACGATAATTTCTTTTTATCTATATACTTTCTTACATAATTAAGAACACTTCTATAGTTGCGTCTTCCGCCGTTTCCCAAATAATCTTTCAAAGTATCGGCTGCAACAGAATCCAACGAACAGATATCATTTGCTGGATTTGTTATAGCTGTCGACAATACAGAAAGCCCTTTCTTCGATTTCTCGATAATCACATTTCTCTGTTCTTCGGTTATCTGCAGACCCATAGCATTGATGAAAATCATATCAAAATCATCCAGCTTGTCCAAATGTTCCACATCAACCTCGCCGATGCTTATAAAAGAATTGGTATTTGCCTTTGAAATTTCACCCAGGGTTATCACTTGATAATTGATGAAACCCACCCTAGTAGTGCTGAACCAAAGATTCCATATGCCTATGCACAATATCACAAGCGCAACAAAACCTCCGGCTAGAACTATAAGCCTTTTTTTAGTTTTCATTTTCTTATTGATTAATTATTTATTGGTATATTCATTATCCTAAAAACAAAAATACAAAACCGATAGAAAGACCATCAGAACACGCTTAATCTACGATAATATATTACGTTTTTGCAGGTGCAAAGGTAAAATATGACACAAGGCGTATCAATACCTACAAATTGGTATTTATACGCACACACTCTTCTGTCAATCCCAAAGGCATAAAACCATAAGAGAAATTGAGATTATGAAACAAAAATTAATTACCTTTGTTTATCTTTTTATAAATACATATTTAATCTTTAATATCATGGAAGACTTTGGATTTCTACAACCATTGCTGCTCACTATAGCCGGATTGGTTATAGGAGCATTACTAAAATCATTATTAAAGCATAGTCGTTTTCCTTATACCGTAGGGCTTTTTGCCATAGGACTTACAACGGGGATACTGAACAGATATGAAGCATTTATCCCTATACCGCATATGACGGAGGCTCTTAACAGTGTAGCCAATATAAATCCGGACTTGATATTATATCTTTTTCTGCCGATATTGATTTTCGATGCTGCCTACGAACTCAACATGCACATATTCAAGAAAACACTTGCCAATGCCACACTATTGGCTGCACCTGGACTGATTATCTGCATGATACTTACAGCTGCCTTGATGGTAGGCATAGGTACATTCATCCCTGGATATGAATTGTGGTCGTGGACATTTGCCATGATTTTCGGCGCGCTTATCAGTGCTACAGACCCGGTAGCCGTGGTAGCTCTTCTACATGAACTGAAGACAAGCAAGCGCTTTTCTACACTTGTAGATGCAGAGTCCCTACTCAACGACGGCACTGGCATAGTATGTTTCATGCTATTCTTCGGGGCATACACCGCAAGCGGAGAAAGTACAGAACCGCCAATGGTGGAATTTATAAAAGTAATAAGCATCAGTACCTTGCTGGGGTACTCACTTGCAAGGTTTGTCATATGGTTCATTACCCGTATCAACTCTGAAGAAATGATACAAAACAGTGTTATTATACTTTCGGCCTACGTTACATTTATCTTGTCGCAATACTATCTGGGCGTATCAGGAGTTATAGCACTTGTAGCTTTCGGACTTACCGTTACCTATCATGGAAAACCAAGACTGAAAGCTGACGTAAACAAGTTTATGGAACATTTCTGGAGTCTGGCTACATACATAGCCAATACTCTGATTTTCATAATCGTAGGTATTGTAATAGCCGAAAAGGTAACATTCAGTTGGAGTTCGGTAGGAGTATTAATACTTATATATCTGTCACTCAATATATTCAGATATATAATGATTTCGATGCTATACCCATTTATGAAGAAAATGGGATACGGATTGTCAAAACGCGAATCTGTAATTCTCAGTTGGGGAGGTCTGCGAGGAGCATTGGCCATGACACTGGCATTGATGGTTACGTACACCGAATCTATCCCCGAAGAAATAAGAAGTCAGATACTTTTCTTCACCGCAGGCATTGTAACACTAACTTTGTGTATCAATGCCACTACCACAAGATGGCTACTCAACAGGCTTGGACTCATCGGTGCATCATCGGCAAGAGTACAACTGGACTATAAGATACAGAAAAGTATCAGAGAAAATTCGGAAAACTATTTTGCAAAACTACAGGAAAAGGAACATCTGAAGGGTGCACATTGGGAAAGAGTGCAACACTACATGATACACAAACCTGTAAACCCTGATGAAAAACCTAAGGAAAAAGCGGTAATTTCCGAAATAAGGCTGCGAATTCTTGACAAAGAAAAAACCGTATGTAAAGGCATATACGAAGAAGGAATAATTTCGGAAACTGCATTCCGCAGGCTTATGAACTCGCTTGACGAACTCTATGACCACGACGGAACTTATACACTAGATTTCAGAAACTCCATTTTCAACTTTTGTGATAAAGCAAATTCTATAAACAAAATGCGAAACATATCAGTCATACACAACTGGATGAGGTTTTATTTCAGAGAGAGGATAACGGTGATTTACGACCTTGGAAGAGGTTTTATGCTTCTACAGAAAGAAGACCTGAAACTCATAGACGAACTTTCAGGTTCTAATATTCTGAACAATGAACAAAAATCAGTACTCAATGTGCTAAAAGGTGAAGTCGAGAACAACATTTCCCGCATGGACAGCATGATAAGCACCATAGCACATGATTTTCCGAAAGCTTATAATCATGCACTTACAATGATGTCAATACGCATGCTTCTAAGCAACGAAAAACGAACTGTAAAACAGATGATAAACAATGGCATTATAACCGAAAAAGATGCCGAGCCACTGCTCAGTAATATCGAAGAAAGAGCAGATGATGTCAACTCATTCAGCCATACGGTTTCTGCTTCTATTCTGAGATGGATGTTCTTTATCAAGAAAAAGGAAGTATGAAACAAATAACTACTTGAGCAATATATAAATCCGCAATTGCCATATCTGACAGTTGCGGATTTTTTATTTCCATACTAATCAGACAGAAATTGCCTAAATCATTCTCAAGCATCATCCATTGAAGATAGTTGTTCTAATTCACATTAGGTATAACAATGTCATAAGAAACATTATCCAAATCTGAAGGAAGTTTTGTCTCTTCATTTTCATCAGCAGATTCATCTTTATTCTGATTATTTTCGTCAGATGCTGCATCATCTTTGTCTTTACTCTCTTCGGAATTTGTAAAGACTTTTATCCGCTTGGAATAAAGATTTATAACACACTGATAATCAGATGTAATAGAAAAAAACAATATAATGGCAATAACAGTAGTTTGTGTCTTACAAATTTTTATATACTTTTGCAGCAGATTTATGAAGATTTCATTGGGGTGTAATTGCAATGCTACATTTTGTGAATCTTCATATTTTACAAGACAAGATTTATCTATACATTCAAACTTTTATTATTATCAAATAGCATTGCTTTATCAAGGTTTATGAAAAGAATATTATTTATGGTAGCCTGTTTTATCTCACTGTCTACCTTTGCACAATCAGGTGAAAAAGAGTTTTACGTAAAAAGAGGTTACAAAGGAAGTGTAGAAGTGGGATTTGCAGCTGGAGCCGGAGAGGAAGGCCATAATAGAGGCGAATTGATTATGGTAAACGGTTTTCAGTTCAACAGATGGCTATCAGTGGGAATAGGTACCGGAATACAAGTATGGCAGGTAAGCCAACAAGTTACCCTACCATTGTTTGCAGATATAGAAGCTACATTCATGCAAAAGACTATATCACCATTTGCCGATTTAAGACTTGGATACTGCTGGGGATTGTCACAAGACGATTTCTTACCGAAAGATGGAATCTATTTCACTCCTACTATAGGTTTCAGATGGGGAATGAAAAACAATAATACTGCATTGAAACTAGGTGTAGGATATTTAGTGCAGGGAAGCAAGATAAAACAGAATTATCAAACTCCGAATCAATTTACAGAAACAATATTCTTTCATTCGTTGATTGCAAAAATCGCATTCGAATTTTAATACAAAGGAACACCGTTCAAGACAAGAATCTGAATAGTGTTCCTTTTTTGTTTCATGTCAATACATTAAAATATAAAAAAACCTTACATTTCCTTTAAATATATATTTTATATGTACAAATGTAACTTACATTTAAAGAAACAAAAATTGCATTTATAGAAATGGAAGTTACATTTAAAGAAAATATCATGGCATTAATTAAAATATAGAAGTTCAGTTTACATTTATTATTAGTATTTTTGCAAAAGCAAAACAATGATTAGTTTCTGATATATAATGGCAAAAGACAAAACAGTATTTGTATGTACCAACTGCGGACAGGAGTCACCCAAATGGATCGGCAAATGTCCTTCGTGCGGACAATGGAACACCTTTGCAGAAGAAGTTGTGAGAAAAGAAACTCTGGTGGCAAGACATGTGGCACACGGAATAGAGTCTGTACGCTCAAAGCCTCAACATCTCAGGGAAATTGTTTCTACAGACGAGCAAAGAATTGACATGAACGACGATGAACTGAACAGAGTGCTTGGAGGAGGGCTGGTTCAGGGGTCTCTCACTCTGCTTGGAGGAGAGCCTGGTATAGGAAAATCAACTCTTATACTGCAAACCGTATTAAGACTTGTTGACAAAAAAGTATTGTATATATCAGGCGAGGAAAGTGCCCGACAACTGAAACTGCGTGCAGACAGAATAAAGCATCATGATAAAAGCGAACTGCTGATAGCATGCGAAACTTCGCTGGAACAGATCTTTACAAATATAAAGAACACCGCCCCCGACCTTGTCATTATCGACTCCATACAGACTATATCAACAGAGAACCTTGATTCTTCTCCCGGAAGTATAGTACAGGTAAGAGAATGTTCGGCATCGATACTGAGGTTTGCTAAAGAAACGGGAACTCCTGTCATACTGATAGGACATATCAACAAGGAGGGAAGCATTGCCGGACCTAAAGTGCTTGAGCATATCGTTGATACGGTATTGCAGTTTGAAGGCGACCAGCACTATATGTACCGCATACTGAGAAGCATAAAGAACAGATTTGGAAGTACTGCCGAACTTGGCATATACGAAATGCGACAGGACGGATTGAGACAAGTGGACAATCCTTCGGAACTTCTTCTCACTCAAGACCACGAAGGCATGAGCGGAATATCCATTGCATGTGCCATGGAAGGCATACGCCCTTTCCTTATCGAGGTTCAGGCATTAGTCAGCACTGCTGCCTACGGAACTCCACAACGTTCGGCTACGGGATTCGACATCCGAAGGATGAACATGCTGCTTGCCGTACTTGAAAAACGTATTGGCTTCAAACTGGCACAAAAGGATGTGTTTCTGAATATAGCTGGAGGTCTGAAGGTAAACGATCCGGCAATAGACCTTGCAGTGATAAGTGCAATACTATCCAGCAATATGGATACCGAAATCGAATCGGGTATATGTATGGCAGGCGAGGTTGGTCTTAGCGGAGAGATTCGTCCAGTAAACAGAATAGAACAGAGAATAAGCGAAGCAGAAAAACTGGGCTTCAAACGTATCATCATCCCGAAACACAATCTTCAGGGACTTGACAAGAGCAAGATTAAAATAGAAATTGTACCGGTAAGAAAAGTGGAAGAGGCCTTCAGAGAACTGTTCGGATAATGATACAGACAAACATAAGTATCATAAGGGTACTTACTCTAAAAAAACAGAATATAAAATAACCCGCAAGGGGCTATACGACATTATAATTAAAGCAATGGTAAACGAATATCAACTTAGGATTCTGCCAGAACAGGCAGCCAGCGAACAGTCGCTAAAAAGCTATATAAGCCGTGAGAAAGGACTTGATGCCAGAACAGTCAAGGCTATAAGGGTATTGAAAAAAAGCATCGATGCCCGACAAAGGACTATATACGTAAACGTAAAGGTACAGGTATTCATCAATGAAGAGCCTTCTGACAAGGAATATACACCCACTGTATACAAGAACGTAAGCGACAAGCAGAAGGTGATTGTTGTAGGAGCTGGTCCGGGCGGACTATTTGCAGCACTTAAACTTATAGAATTGGGGTTAAGACCTATAGTGATAGAACGTGGAAAGAATGTAAGAGAACGAAAAGAGGACCTTGCAAAGATAAGCCGTGAGCATAAGGTCGACTCCGAATCAAACTATAGTTTCGGCGAAGGTGGTGCTGGTGCATACTCCGACGGAAAGCTATACACCCGAAGCAAAAAGCGAGGTAATGTAGACAAGATTCTAAACGTATTCTGCCAACACGGAGCAAGCACGTCAATACTAGTAGATGCTCATCCACACATAGGTACCGACAAGCTGCCAAGGGTTATAGAAAACATGAGAAATACCATACTTGAATGTGGAGGTGAAGTACACTTCAAGACCAGAATGGACTCAATAATAATTGACAACAACAAGGTGGTAGGCATAGAGACCAGTGATGGAAGAAGTTTCAGAGGTCCTGTAATTCTTGCCACAGGACATTCGGCCAGAGATGTTTACCGCTGGCTATACTCCAACGGAGTGCATATGGAAGCCAAAGGCCTTGCCGTGGGAGTACGACTGGAGCATCCTTCTATGCTTATAGACCAGATACAGTATCACAACAAGAACGGAAGGGGAAAATATCTGCCAGCTGCCGAATATAGTTTTGTACAGCAAGTAGACGGAAGAGGTGTGTACAGCTTCTGTATGTGTCCCGGCGGTTTCGTAGTACCGGCTGCAAGCGGACCGCATCAGCTTGTAGTGAATGGTATGAGTCCAAGCAACCGTGGTACAAAGTGGAGCAACTCAGGAATGGTGGTCGAAATAAGACCCGAAGACCTGCCGAACCCCGACCTTAAGCTAAGTGCATGCGAAACAATAGCCGGCTCGGCAGAAGAAGAGACTGCCGAACTGATAAGAATGACCGAAAACGGACTGAAAGAAGGAGAAATGTCTGTACTTTCGATGATGAGGTTTCAGGAACAGCTTGAACAGATTTGCTGGCAGCAGGGAAATATGCGACAGACTGCACCTGCACAACGCATGGCAGACTTTACTAAGAGAAAACTTAGCTACGATCTGCCTGCAAGTTCTTATAGTCCAGGACTTATATCTTCTCCGCTACACTTCTGGATGCCTAAGTTCATAAGCGAAAGACTGAGTAAAGGATTCGAACTTTTCGGAAGAAGTTCAAGAGGATTCCTTACCAACGATGCGGTTATGATAGCTATAGAGACACGTACATCAGCACCGGTCAGAATAGTAAGAGACAATGATACACTTCAGCATGTAACAGTAGAAGGGCTATTCCCATGCGGAGAAGGTGCAGGATATGCCGGAGGTATAGTTTCTGCAGGAGTGGACGGAGAAAGATGTGCCGAAGCTGTTGCAAATTATCTCAACAAATAAAGCACACGGCACATGAACAAGGAAATAGCGATAATAGAAAAAAATACCCTCACTGCATTGGGGCTTCAAATGTTACTGGAAGAACTTATCCCCAATATTATAATACGCATCTTTTCATCTTTCGAAAGTCTGATAGATGACACTCCAGATATGTATGCACATTACTTTGTGTCTACATCAATCTATTTCGAACATACTTCCTTCTTTTTGGAAAGGAGGCCCAAAACTATAGTACTTTCGGCTGGAGAACCACAAATCCAGCCGGGAGTGCCGTATCTCAACACCTATCAGCCACAAGAAAAGCTGATAAAGGCATTTATGAGTATAAGAAACAAAGGACACGAAAAGTCTATTTTACATCATAAAAATTACAATGCGGAAAAATCTCTTACTACAAGGGAGATAGAAGTACTGGTGCTGGTTACAAAGGGACTTATAAACAAGGAAATAGCAGAGAAACTGAACATCAGTCTTACTACGGTAATTTCACACAGGAAAAACATAACCGAAAAACTTGGTATAAAATCTGTATCCGGACTTGCCATCTATGCAGTTATGAATGGTTTTATTGATGCCGACAGAATATAAAAATCATAATTTATTAGGATTGTATGATTATTGGTTTTGAAGTTACTTTGCACCGTTAAAAATCAAAGCATATATATTTTAAAAAAGATGAAAAGACGTACATCAGTGATGCCGGTTGTGATAATTTCGGCGTCTGTAGCCTTAGCTACCAATTCTACAGATACATATACTGATGATAAAGTATATTCTTCTGCCACAACAGATTCTACAAAAGTGATTGATATAGATGAGGTCATTGTAATTGCAACTCCAAAGGAGAACAACAGACTGCGACAACAGTCTGTTTCTGCCACCTCTTTGTCACATGCTGAAATGAATGTCTATTCTGTCAATAATATAAAATCTCTTAACGGACTGGTTCCCAACCTGTATATCCCCGACTACGGTTCAAAACTTACAACTTCAGTGTATATAAGGGGAATAGGCTCAAGAATCAGTACTCCGGCAGTAGGTCTGTATGTAGACAATATACCATTTATAGACAAGTCAGCCTTCGACTTCAATTATTCCGACATTGAGCATATAGATGTTATGAGGGGACCTCAAGGTACACTATACGGACGAAATACAATGGGAGGACTTATACGTGTGTTCACAAAATCACCTTTTTCTTATCAGGGTACAGACATATCGCTAAGAGGTGCTACTTATAATAATTATAAGGCGTCTTTGAGCCATTATCACCGCATATCAGAAAAAATTGCCTTTTCTGCCAACTTCTTCTACGAGCATAAAGGAGGATTCTTCAAGAATACAGATAGAGACAATGAAAGAATTGACAAAAGTGATGAATTTGGCGGAAGATTCAGATTTATATATCTGCCAAAAGACAATCTGAAACTTGACTTTACCGTAAATCATGAGTATTCTGACCAAGGCGGTTACCCATACCAACTGACGGAGGTATCAGAAATTGATTTTTTCCACAACGACTTGAAAAAAGATTTGGGGAAAATAGCTTATAACAAAGAATGTGGATATAAACGCAATTTGCTGAACGGAGGACTTAATATAGAGCAACAGTCAGACAATTTCATATTCAGCAGTGTAACAGGTTTTCAATGGCTTGACGACCGTATGGACCTTGACCAGGACTTTACACGAAAGGATATTTATACAATGACTCATAAACAAAACTCTAAAACCATCAGTCAGGAGTTTGTCATAAAATCAAAACAGGGAAAACGTTGGCAATGGACTACCGGAGCAAGCGGATTCTATCAGTGGCTGGACACAGAAGCTCCAGTTTCATTCCATAAAGACGGAATACAATGGATAAACGGAATGACTAATTATATGGCAAACAAATATATGCCTGTGATACCAATGGGACCGATGGCCATGAAACTTGCGTTCAACGATGTCATAAACGGAGACGTTCTTGATATTCCGGGAAATTTTAAAACACCGATATTCAATACTGCCGTTTTTCATCAGTCTACATTGAATGACTTGTTTGGTATAGAAGGACTTTCATTCACAGCCGGAATAAGAATGGATTATGAAAAATTGAAAATGAATTATGACTCTGGTTGTGAATATACACATACTTATTCTTTAAAACCTAAAATTGTAACGCCTGACAAGAAATCGCGCAAGCCAGGCATAAGGTTTCCAGAGTATTTTGTGTATCCTACTACATTCCAACAAAATGTAAACTATAACGGCGAACTAAAGCATGACTATATTCAGCTACTGCCAAAATTTGCAATACAATATGATTTCGACAGAAACAACAATATATATGCTACCGTTTCTAAAGGTTACAGATCGGGAGGATATAACATACAGATGTTCTCTGACATACTGCAAAATGACATGAAGAGCAACAATATGGGAGATGTAGCCAAAACAACTATTGAAGCATTGAAAAAAATGCCTTCGGGAATGGTAAACAAAGAGACTCTAGAAAAGATTGTCGGGATGATGGAGGGAATGGCTCAAAAACAGGAAGTTGATGTAAAGAAAACAACCTTGTACAAACCAGAATATTCATGGAACTATGAAATGGGATCGCATATATCTCTTTTCGACAAAAGACTTACGATGGACTTGGCTACATTCTACATGATTACTCATGACCAACAGACCTCTCGATTTGCAAAGAGTGGACTGGGAAGAATAACCGTAAATGCGGGCAAGAGCAGAAGCGCAGGTGCCGAAGTGGCTTTGATAGCACAGATTACCGACGAATTAAGTTTCAACGGCAATTATGGATTCACTCATGCCACATTTACAGAGTATGTAATTGACGACAAAACAAACTATAACGGAAAATTTGTACCTTTCGTTCCTAAGCATACTTTCAATATCGGTGGACAATATGTGTTCAATATCAAAAGATGTAGCTGGCTTGACAATATCACAGTCAATGCAAACTATAAGGGTGCAGGCCGTATATATTGGACTGAAAAGAACAATGTAAGTCAGGATGTATATGGAACACTGAATGGTAGGGTAAGTTTCAATAAAGCAAAAGGACAGGTTTCATTCTGGATAAACAATGCACTGAACAAAGAATATCAGTCTTTCTACTTCGAATCGATGAACAGAGGATTTTCACAGATGGGAAGGCCTTTACAGGTGGGAGTAGATGTTAGATTCAGGTTTTAGTATCAGAGCCGCTTATTTATATCTGGCAAAAAATAGGCAACCACGCCAAGCAAAGGAGTGAACGACACTACATTGTAAACATTCTCTATACCACAAGAATCGGTAAAGTTGCCTATTACAGCAGAAGATATTCCAGCAACACCAAAAGAGAAACCGAAAAAGATACCGGATATTAGACCTAATTTATAAGGTAAAAGCTCTTGGGCATATACCAATATAGCGGGAAATGCAGACGACAATATAAACCCTATAACAAAACTGAGAATCACGGTAGAGACCAGACTTACATGAGGCATGAGCAATGTAAATGGTGAGACTCCTAGAATGGAACCACATATCACATACTTTCTGCCTAACTTGTCGCCTATAGGTCCTCCAACAATTGTACCTGCTGCCGTTGCCAATAAAAATACGAACAAATAGAATTGCGATTCTTGGACTGAAATACCAAACTTAGATATAAGATAGAATGTATAGAAACTCTCCATACTGGAAATATATACTTTATTTGAAAATATTAATACTATTATCAATACAATGACCAATATTGTCTTCTTGAAGGAAAACGGTCTCTTATGAAGAATATACTGATTTGAGTTTGTACATATCTCACTTTCACGGATTTTCGATGCATACCATCTGCAAATGGGAATCATTATAATCATACCCAACAATGCTCCTATAGAAACTATAGAAACATTACTTCTTCCATAAGGGGAGATTAAAAATGCAGCTATAAGTGGACCGAAAGAACTACCTAGGTTACCTCCTACTTGAAACAATGATTGTGCAAATCCACGCTTTCCTCCTGAAGCTAGGGATGTAAGCCTTGATGCCTCGGGGTGAAATATGGACGAACCTATGCCTATCATACCGACAGAAAGAAGAACCATCCAATAATGCTGTACACATGAAAGAATCAAAAGTCCGGAAAAAGTAAATGTCATACCAAATGGCAATGACCATGACTTATGATAACGGTCCATAATAAAGCCAACAACAGGCTGAAAAACTGATGCCGATATGCGATATACCATTGTTATCAGTCCTACTTGGACAAAATCAAGCATCAACTCTTCTTTCACTATAGGATATACAGCCATAATGACCGATTGGAGAGTATCGTTTATACAATGAACAAGGCTTAAAGCGAACAATATACCCAATGCTGCTTTTTGATTGTCAGAATCTTTATTTGTTTCCATAGTTCTATCTAGTAATAAAAACCGTAAATAAGTTAAGGATAAAAAAGGTATAACACTTTGACGTAAAACAGAACATCTTATGTTATATAAAAAAGACTGCCCTTAATGAGACAGTCTTTATATATCAAACGATACAACTATTATTATCAAACAAGCTGAGCCAAAGTTTCTTTCATACGACGCATGGCTTCCACAATGTTTTCGTCGGATGTAGCATAGCTCATACGGATACATTCAGGAGAACCGAATGAAGTACCCCCAACACAAGCTACATGTCCTACTTCCAAAAGATACATAGCCAATTCATCAGAATTGCTGATTACTTTATCACCATATTTCTTTCCATAGAATGAATCGCATTTTGGGAAAAGATAGAAAGCACCTTGAGGGTTGTTCACTTCAAATCCTGGTATTTCCTTTGCCAACTTTACAATCAAGTTACGACGACGTTCGAAAGCCTTACGCATTTCTTCAACTGGTGCCTGTGTACCTGTGTAAGCCGCCTCGGCCGCTTTCTGAGATACAGAGCATGGACCAGAAGTATACTGTCCCTGCAATTTGTTTACTCCCTTTACAATCCATTCAGGACCAGCAATGAAACCTATACGCCATCCTGTCATAGCATATGCTTTTGACACACCGTTAACAATGACAACACGGTCCTTTATTTCGGAAAACTGAGCAATGCTTTCATGCTTTCCTACATAATTGATGTGCTCGTATATTTCATCTGCAACAACAACTACTTTTTCGTGTTTAGCCAGAACTTCGGCCAATCCATTGAGTTCTTCTTTAGAATAAACAGAACCGGTAGGATTTGATGGAGAACAAAGAATTAAAGCACGTGTATTAGGAGTGATGGCTGCTTCAAGCTGTGCTGGTGTTATTTTAAAATCTTGCTCTATACCTGCTCTTACAATTACAGGTGTACCTTCGGCCAGTTTTACCATTTCGGGATAACTAACCCAATATGGAGCTGGAACAATCACTTCATCACCTTTGTTTACCAAAGCCATAATAGTATTACATACAGACTGTTTTGCTCCGTTAGCACAACTGATTTGGGCAGCTGTATATTCCAGACCGTTTTCTTTTTTAAGCTTTTCAACTATAGCATTACGTAAAGCAGGATAACCTGGAACAGGAGAATAACGAGAGAAATTATCATCTATAGCCTGTTTTGCAGCCTCTTTGATATGTTCAGGTGTATTAAAATCAGGTTCACCTACACTTAGATTGATTACATCCACTCCTTGAGCTTTTAACTCACTACTTTTCTGAGACATAGCCAATGTAGCCGATGGCGACAGGCTATTCAAACGATCTGAAAGTTGATTCATTGTTTATGTTCTTGTTTAAAATCTAATTTATATTGCAAATAAAGCTAATTTCTTTAACACATGCAAAGAAACTAGCTTTAAAAATATTAAACTGTATATCTATTCTTAATAAAAGATTACTTTCTGTCTCCGAGTAATCTTAATAAATAAATAAACAAATTGATGAAGTCAAGATATAGTGTCAAAGCACCCATCAATGCAATTTTCTGTGTCGTTTCATTGACTTCGATACCACTTACACCAAGCAACTGCTTTATTTTCTGAGAATCATACGCTGTAAGTCCTACAAATATAAGAACTCCTATACAAGATATAACCATATCCATCATAGAATTATGTAAGAACATATTAACTACCATTGCGATAATTAAACCTATAACTCCCATTGTACACAAACTGCCAATGCGTGTCAAATCCTTTTTGGTTACATAACCCACCAAGGCCATTACCCCAAAAGTCCCTGCTGTTACAAAAAATGTAGTAGCAATAGAACTCATAGTATATACAAGAAACAAGATAGACAATGTCACACCATTAAGGATAGAATAAGCTATAAACATAAGTGTGGCACTAGTAAAGCTAATCTTGTGTATTCTTGCCGAAAGATACATAACCAATAAAACTTCTGCTATTATCACTCCAAAAAACATGAACTGATTTTGCATCATCATATTTATTATTGTCATCGATTTTGCTATATACATGGCTGTAAGGCCTGTAATAACAAGAGCCAAAGTCATCCAAGTATATACACTACGCATCAAAACAGCTTGAGCTGATTTCGATACATACGAAGAAGACTCTTTTACCCATTCGTTTGTTTCTAAAAAACTCATAGTTGTATATTATTAAATTTATTTACTGAAATGTAATGTATGTCCCATACGTTCTTTCTTTGTATGAAGGTATCTTGAATTGAACTCATTAGGAGTTACTTCAATAGAGATATTCTCAACTATTTCAAGCCCATATGCCTCAAGTCCTACTCTCTTTACAGGATTGTTAGTAAGTAGTTTCATCTTCGAAATACCTATTTCGCGAAGGATCTGAGCTCCAACTCCATAATCACGTTCGTCTGCTTCGTGTCCAAGATGAATATTGGCATCAACAGTATCCATACCTTCTTCCTGAAGTTTGTAAGCCTTCATCTTTTCCATCAAACCGATACCACGACCTTCCTGATTCAAATAAATTATAGCTCCTTTACCTTCTTTCTCTATTAGTTTCATAGCCTTATGTAGCTGTTCACCACAGTCACATCTCAAAGACCCGAAAATATCTCCTGTAGCACACGAAGAATGAACCCTTACAAGAACAGGTTCATTTTCTTTTAACTCACCCTTTATAAGTGCAACATGTTCTAGACCTGTACTTTTCTGACGGAAAGAAATCATACGAAAATGCCCATATTCTGTAGGCATGTCAACTTCAACACCTTTCTCTACAAGCGACTCCTGCTTCAAACGATATGCTATAAGTTCTGCTATAGATATCAGTTTCAGACCAAATTCATCTGCAATATTTCTCAATTCAGGCAAACGAGCCATTGTTCCGTCTTCATTCATCACCTCCATAAGTGCAGCCGCTGGATACAGACCTGCAAGGCGAGCCAAATCTATACTTGCTTCAGTATGACCAGCACGGCGAAGAACCCCCTTGTCTTGAGCATAAAGCGGGTTTATGTGTCCAGGACGACCAAATGTTTCAGGAGTAGACTTTGGATCTGCTAGAGCCTTAATAGTAGCTGCTCTGTCTGACGCAGAAACACCTGTAGTACAACCTTCAAGTTTATCTATAGTTATTGTAAAAGGAGTACCAAGTATAGAAGTATTGTTTTGTACTTGTTTTGGCAAATCAAGTTCTTCACAGCGAGACATTGTGATTGGGGCACACAAAACTCCTCGTGCATGTTTTAGCATGAAATTCACTTTTTCAGGTGTAATAAGTTCTGCAGCAACAATCATGTCTCCTTCGTTCTCACGATCTTCATCATCAACTACCAAAACAATTTCACCTTTACGAAAATCCTCAATTGCTTCTTCAATTGTGTTCAATTTTACTTTGTCCATAATAATACTTAACTTTATTGCTGTTGTAAAATATTTGTTTTTATTCTTTCCTTTATTTTTTCATTATTCCTGACTATAACCTTCAGGTCATTGTCAAGAGTTATTCTGTATCTCCATATATTAGCCCATATCAATATACCTGCCGGGAATATCAAGCCCAACAACACATTCAGCCATAGTCTATCAGAGGCACTCTTATGAGCCTTGATATACATAAACGGATAATTGTTCAACAAATTAAGGACATGTGCATCCTTTGAATTCGAGAGTTCTTCTATAAGCCCTTCCATCTGTTCACTAATCTGCTTTATATTATCATCATGTCTATGATTAGTAAATACCTTGACATAATCGGGAGGTCCCTGCAATTTGTGTGTTTTAGAATATTCCTTACACTCCCTGCTAATAAGTTCGAGTTTTTCTATTACCTTCTCATAATCGGGACTATAGATAATAACCTCTTTCTTGAATATATGACGCGATATTCTTACTCCAAAAACCTTTCTGAAAAAAGCTTTATATACATCTATATTAAACACTACAGAGTCCTTGTTTGATTTGTATGTAAGAAACGCACCTATAGGAGCAAGGATTATACTACTCATCCATGTACCTAAAACTATATTCATTTCACCGCTTTTTGCAACTCGTGTAGCACCCGAATCTATTATATAGTATATGATAAACATCAATACTGAAATTACAACAGGCATACCAAGACCTCCTTTCCTTATAATAGCTCCAAGCGGTGCACCTATGAAGAAAAAAAATATACATGCAAAAGATAGTGTTATCTTCTTATGCCAGTCCGACTTGTGGCTTAAGATACTTTTGTCATTATCGCTTGTCGTAAACGATTTCATGCTCCAATCCGAACTTAAAGAAGACATTCTCCTTTTTGTACTTGTAATGACCTTCAACTTGTCATCCGAACTTAACGACCTGAACAAGCTGTCTGTGTTGATATAAATCATATTAAGCTCTTGCAGTTTAACGGAATCACTCTTGCTTATATCGTTATTTCTATATGTAGTCTCCATCATCTCCTTATACATAGACCTCCCCACACTGTCCGTAAATACAGTCAGAGAATCTATTGTAGCCGTTATCTCATGCATGTTTTTTATGTCGGCTCTTCTATTGAGGAAACTTCCGTCTACCATATTAAACTCTGCATCAAAATCTATAATAGTATGTTTTTCTGCAAATGATTCTCTTCTATAAGGTATATTCTTAGAATCAATGCTTTGAGACTTCAAATTCTCAAACATTTCACCACTATACAGATGTAAATATAGATGTTTTTTGTCAGCAGTAAGTTCCAGTTTTCCTTCTTCCGCCCAAATAATTCGTGCATTTTCAAAGCCATCCGAGAAATTGTATATCAAAACATCCTTTAGTATCCCCGTTTCTCTTTCCTTCTTGTTTACATAAATATTATATCCTTCAATATCAGAATAGAAAACCTTCTCTGGAATATCAACTTCGGGCGACTTCTGCTTGAGAGACACTATCAAAGTCCAAAGTTGTTTCTGAGCCTTTGGACCTATTACATTCTGAAAATAAAACGATGTAAAGGCGAGTATTACACTTAGAAACACCATAGGTCGCATTATCCTCAACAAAGGTATGCCGGCAGCTTTCATTGACAAGAGTTCGTATCTTTCTCCAAAATTGCCGAATGTCATAAGCGCAGCAAGAAGTATTGCAAGCGGCAAAGACAGAGGTATAAGTGTTAATGCAGACAAAATAAAGAATTGGGCAAGAACATTCAATTCAAGCCCCTTTCCAACCAGTTCATCTACATATTTCCACAAAAACTGCATCATGAAGATGAATAAACATATGAAAAATGTTCCTGCAAATAACAGCAGAAAACTTTTTAAGACAAATATATCAAGCTTTTTAATGCGTATTTTTCCCATCATTCAATTTTATAATGCAAAAATAGCACAAAACTATGAATAGGAAATAATGTTTTGTATATTTTTATATTATATTCCACAAACTCTTTTCAATACTTCAATCTGAGAATCCCACAGACTCACCACATCATCTTCATCATCGGGTCCTGCAAAATCTGTCACTTCAAGAAGATGGTCATAAGTCAATTCGTTATAAATGATTCTAAGTTCAAAAAAAGTTTTTGGTTCCTCATCATCCTTCCAGTGAAATCTGATAAGATATTCATTACGAGTATTTATTATATCGGCATCACGAATTTCGGTCTTTCCCCATCGGAAAGTATAAGTCTTACCGTTTTTTGTCACTTTATCCGCAAACCACCTTTCAAGTCCGGCAGGAGTACTGATTGCATTCCACAGAACAGCACTGGAAGCTGGATTCAGTGGATATTCTATACAAACTTTTTTCATTTTACTTAGCATAATAAGAGGTTTTTCTGTATTTATAAGGTTTTATCACTCTAATAGCAAATTAAATTATTTTTTTTGACAAGATACCTATATATCCACATATTTAAAAACATAAATTCAATGCAAAAAAAGAAAAAAAAGAACTTTTCAGAAAAAAAACAGACAAAAAGTTTGTAAGTAAGAAAAAAAGTCATACCTTTGCACCCGCAATCAAGAAACAATGGCGGGATAGCTCAGCTGGTTAGAGCGCATGATTCATAATCATGAGGTCACCGGTTCAATCCCGGTTCCCGCTACAAATAAATGATTTAACCGTTGGGTGGCTTCCACGCCTGGCGGTTTTTATAAAACTTGGCGGGATAGCTCAGCTGGTTAGAGCGCATGATTCATAATCATGAGGTCACCGGTTCAATCCCGGTTCCCGCTACGAAGATACATCAGGCATTTAAGAAAACATATTTCTTAAATGCTTTTTTTGTTTATACAATCCATTACGCATATTCAACTATTGTATCATTCGAAATGTCGGATATTACAACAAAAAAGGCTACCCCATTAAGAGTAGCCAAATTCTGTTGTCATAAATCAGACGATTATCCCAAGTGAATAGCTTCAGAAGGACAAACATCAGCACAAGTACCACATTCTGTACAAGCTTCTGGATTGATTGAATACTTATCACCTTCAGAGATTGCGCCAACTGGGCATTCATCGATACAAGTACCGCAAGCGATACAATCGTCATTAATTACGTAAGCCATTGTTGTAAAAGTTAAGTTATTATTAGTACTAATTAGTTGTTGCAAAGTTAGCACAAATTATCCAATTTGTAACATAGAGATTGCAAAAACACAGTAATTTATATTACATCTAAATAATTTCAACGCATTATGGCCTGATAGATTGTACTTTGTATATTAGGTCTGATTTTCAGCCTCATCAAGTTTTTTCTGTCAGCCTGATTAGGATAAATCCTGTTGCACAAAAATACATATACCATATCATTATCCGGATCAGCCCATGCACACGTACCAGTAAACCCCGTATGACCAAAAACGGAAGCAGGAGTATTTTCCGAACAATACCCGTTTTTATAATCTCTGGGATCAGGCTTGTCGAAACCAAGCCCCCTTCGGCTGTTAGACGACTTCATCTTGATAAACATATCACAAGTAGCACGCGACAGATAACGCCTGTCACCCACAACACCTTTATCCAAAAACATCTGATATATCATCGCCACCTCCCTTGCCGTAGAAAACAATCCGGCATTACCAGATACACCTCCCAACAAGGCAGCCGCTTCGTCATGTACAAAACCATGCACTTTCCCCCTCAAAAAGTCCTCGCCTACGGTAGGAACTATTTCATTCTTGCCATAGCGTTTCAACGGATTATACAACGTATGCACAAGCCCCATAGGCTTGTAGAAATTTTCCTCCAGATACTCATCCATCGGCATCCCGCTTATATTCTCTACAGCCTCTTTAAGAAGCATGAAATTAAGACAGCTATATCTATACGACCTGTTTTTAAGAGGAGAATCTGCTATCTTCTTCAACATCACATTCTTGAATTCAGGCTTGATATACAAATTTTCAGCCACCTGCATCTTATACACAGATTTTTCGACATCCGAAACCCATTCTGGCAGAAAAGAATAATTGGTACACATATACAGGTTTTCCGCAATCTTTACTTTATGGTTTGCATCCTTATATTTCTTATACATCCCCCCCCTATAACTCTTAGGGTCGATGATTTCCTTATAGAACGGCATGTAAGGGACTATCCCCGACTCATGATACAGAAGTTCCTGTACGGTAATCCTTTCCTTGTCAGTACCTCTCATTTCGGGTACATATTTTGATATCCTGTCAGTCAACGTTATCTTACCCTCATCATACAATTTCATCACGGCAAGCAGCGTACCGGTAGTCTTGCTAAGAGACGCCAAATCATACAAATCATTTTCCTTTACTTTTTCGGCACCCTCATAAGTATGAGTACCGAAGCACTTGTTATATACCGGATAACCGTTTTTCAGAACCAGTATATGACATCCAGGATAAGCTCCCCTTTTGATACCTTCTACAGCTATGCTGTCTATATGCGACAGCACCTTTGAATCCATGCCAAACTCTTCGGGCTTATATTTTCTAGGCTTATCGGGGTCTACAACCACTCCTGCACCTTCAGTATATTCATCATTTATACCTACCGACAATTTTCCATTTGCCTTTCTACGTCCCAAAAGCACATCAGCCACATACTCTTGAACATATTTTTCTGACGAATGAGCCAACACTACAGACGAAGACTGGGATATAGCATCCTGAAGTTTCTGAAGAGTCTTGTGCGAATTAAAGCAAACCAGCACCGTAGGCTTTCCCTTTGCCAACTGGCTGAGCATATCTTTATATTTATCCACATTCGAGGAAAATACCGCTACAATCACTCTCTGAGCAGGAGTAATCTTCTTTTCAAGATACTTCAGAGAGTCAAGATTGGCATGAAGCCAGGTAACAGGATAAGTATCGTTTATCTTCTTATAGAAAGGATATGTTTCCGAAAGACTAGAAGATACACAGAGGACTACAGTACCCGACAATGACAAGTCCAGCGGAAGAATTTCATCAGAGTCCTTCACCACTGTTACAGCCGAATTCTTCAGCCTGCGCATAAGTCCGTCTGTGTAAGCCCTGTTTATGCGGTTCATCACCCCCGAAACATTCACTTCCGGACGTCTGTTCAGTCCAAAAGCATATTTATACACAAGAACTTTGCGACATCTTTCTGTTATTTCCTTTTCCGAAATCGCCCCCGACTTGACAGCCCTCAACACCCCATCCATCTCACGTTTCAAGTTTCTTGGAGCCAGAAGCATATCATTTCCAGCTATAAGTGCCTGGGCACACAAATCGGGATTGCTTGATATTCCCTTCATCTCTAACGCATCGGTAAATACAAGCCCCTTGAATCCCATTTCGCCTTTCAGCAAATCAGTTATTATTTTTTTTGAAATAGAAGAAGTCTTACTATCTAGCGCGGGTACCGACAAATGGCCTACCATTACCCCTCCCACTCCGTTTTCTATTGCTTTACGGAAAGGATGCAATTCAAGACTATCGAGACGCGAACGGCTGAATTTAAGTACAGGGAGCGACTTGTGAGAATCGACATTAGTATCTCCATGTCCCGGAAAATGCTTGCATACGGCAAGCACTCCTCCATCTTCAAGCCCTCTTGAATAGGCACTCACCTTATCCGCCACCAGTCTCTTGTCGCTACCAAAAGAGCGGGTGTTGATGACAGGATTAAGAGGGTTGTTGTCAATATCTGCTACTGGAGCGAAATTGACATGAACCCCAATTTCCTTCAGCTGGCGCGCCACTTCCTTGCCGTATTCATAAATCAAAGTATCATTGCCTATACATCCCAACACACGATTGCGCGGAAACGACGGTGTACCTTTCAGTCTCATGGCAAGCCCCCACTCGCCGTCAAAAGTTACAAGCAATGGTATTTTAGCAATATTCTGTGCATAGTTTGTCAGTTCCATCTGTTTCCTTACCTCGCCGCCCGAAAACAAAAGCCCGCCTATTCCATATTCCTTCACCGCATTTGCTATATTCTGTTTGTTGCTTTGAGTAGTATATGGAGCCACCGTATGGATAAACAACTGTCCTATTTTCTGTTTCAGCGTCATAGAGTTAAGCTGACTGTCCACCCACCTATTACAGGCCACTGTATCACTTATATGCTTGTACACAAAAGGAGTCTGAGCAGTAGCGTTAATCACTGCAGTCATCATAATGCATACCAAAAGAATTTTTCTGCTATTCATTGAATTTTATGATTTAATTATCTGTGCGAAAATACACAAAAAAATGCAAAACCCACCAACTATAGCGACAAAGACTGAAAAAAAAGGACAAACGCTTTGTTATCTTGCCATTAATCACTACTTTTGCACCGCTTTCGCGTAATCGCTGTCAAGAAGAGTTACTTGATATGTTACGTTGTAACGATAAACAATTTAATTTTTAAAAAGAACAATGGATTTAATTAAAATTGCAGAAGAAGCATTTGCTACTGGCAAGCAGCATCCTTCATTCAAAGCAGGTGACACAGTAACAGTAGCATACCGTATCGTTGAAGGTAGCAAGGAACGCGTTCAGTTGTATCGCGGTGTTGTTATCAAAGTTTCTGGTCATGGTGAAAAGAAACGTTTCACTGTACGTAAAATGTCAGGAACTATAGGTGTAGAACGTATTTTCCCATTGGAATCTCCAGCTATCGACAGCATCGTTGTCAACAAGGTTGGTAAAGTACGTCGCGCTAAATTGTACTACTTACGTGCTCTTACTGGTAAGAAAGCTAGAATTCAGGAAAAACGCGTTAACGCATAATCTTGAGAACGTATTTAAGGAAGAGGATATGTCAATACGGCATATCCTCTTTTTTTTATTGCTGTCCGGTAAAACTCCATACGGCATAAAATTCCGGCCTGGAGCCTTTTTAACACAGGCTTCGGGCTATTTTATTTCATAGTAAGCCCCTAATCAAAAAGAGTCGGCTCAGGTGGTACCTTCTGATTCTTTTTTCCCGTTATTTCCAACCTGTGTTGGACTGAAAAAAGTTGACCCAATAAGAATGTTATGATAGAATACAAGA
>JAHHQV010000002.1 GCA_020026175.1 Phocaeicola sp.
ATTCAGGTGGTAATGTTAAACGTTTAAATGAAAGCCTCTTTTTATAGTGGACTCAGTTTTCAATTGTGTAAAAAATAGAGTAATTCAGAATTAAAATATTATTCAACGGTTTGATAATCAATTTGTACATTAATAATGTGAACTCCTATTTATAATTTCTGTTTTTTTACTTATGTCATAAATCGGAGAAGAGTTCACTTGGGTTGTTTGAGAGTAGTGTGTCAGGTATATAATAATGGAGTTCTGTTTAAAGTTCAGAAAAGGAAAGGTGTAAACTCAGTGGTATGCCTTATGAATGCAAAAAATATATATAAAGTTGAGAAAAGCCATAGTAGAGAAGTGTTATTACATCATAGTTATTGGATACAGAATATATAATCGAAACTATCAGAAAGCATTGGAGCATAGAGGGCAGATTTTACTTGCAACTTGATGTCGTATTCTATGAGGACGATTGGATGAAACGGAAAAATACCGGAAATTATTTCATTTATAAACAAAACAGCAATGAGGCAACTGAAAAACGACTAGAGGAAGTTAAGCCATAAAGGTAATAAGAAGATGGCAGGGTGGAACAATGAATTTCTTGACGAACTTTTAGATGCGCCATGACAAAATTAAGTAATGCGTCAGCCATATATCTGTGATAAACAAAAAACATTGCAGCTTTTTTACGGGTGTCAATAGTTGTTGTGTAGTATTTTTTAAGTATTATAAATAATCTGTTTATGAATTAATTTGTAATTTTGTAGCAATTATGAGTAGAATTTTAGCAATAGATTATGGGAAAAAACGTACCGGTATAGCCGTTACCGACCCTATGCAGATTATAGCAAACGGGCTTACTACAGTTGCTACGCACGAACTTGTGGACTTCTTGGTGAAGTATATGCAGCAAGAGAAGGTGGAGCGTATTGTCATAGGCCATCCAAAGCAGATGAATTATGAAGATTCGGAAAACATGAAGAATATAATTCCTTTTATGAACAGGCTTAAAAAACTTTTTCCGGACCTTCCTGTTGAACTTGTTGATGAGAGATTTACTTCTGTACTTGCTCATCAAGCCATGTTGGCTGGCGGACTGAAGAAGAAGGACAGGCAGAACAAGGCACTTGTAGATGAAATTAGTGCCACTATCATTTTGCAGTCTTACTTGGAATCTAGAAAATATTAATAACATTATAATTATAGCAACAATGATTTTACCAATTTATGTATATGGACAGCCGGTTCTTCGTAAAGAGGCTGAAGATATAACTACGGATTATCCGGACTTGAAAGAACTTATCTCGAATATGTTTGAAACAATGGACCGTGCAGATGGTGTAGGTCTTGCAGCTCCGCAAATAGGACTTCCTATACGTGTAGTAGTGGTTAACCTGGATGTCTTGTCAGACGATATGCCAGAATTCAAGGGTTTCCGTAAGGCATACATCAATGCGCATATTATTGAGACCGGTGAAGAAATGGTTTCAATGGAAGAAGGTTGCCTAAGCCTTCCGGGTATTCATGAAAGCGTGAAACGTCCGGACAAGATTCATGTAACTTATCTTGACGAAAACATGGAGCCTCATGACGAATGGGTAGATGGCTTTTTGGCAAGGGTTATGCAGCATGAGTTCGACCATCTTGATGGAACAATGTTCATTGACCATTTGTCGGCTTTGCGCAAACAGATGATAAGGGGAAAACTAAACAAGATGGTAGAAGGAAAGGCCCGTTGTGCCTACAAGGTGAAAACAGTAAAATGATAAAGAAACTCCTATACATATTATATATAGGCATGATATACCCGTTGTCTGCCCTGTCTCAGATAAATACAGACAGGGTGATGACAATAGGTAAAAACGCTCTCTATTTTGAGGATTATGTATTGTCGATACAATATTTTAATCAGGTGATAAATGCAAAGCCTTATTTGGCAGAACCTTATTTTTTCAGAGGACTGGCGAAGGTCAATCTGGATGACTTTCAGGGAGCTGAATCGGATTGCACTGAGTCGATAAAGCGTAATCCTTTTGTTGCCAATACATATCAGATAAGAGGCTTTTCGAGAATCAGACAAGACCGTTTTGATGATGCCATAGCCGATTACAGGAAGGCTATAAGCATAGATCCGGAAAACGAGGGATATTGGCATAATCTTGTCTTGTGCAGAATACAGAAAAAAGATTATGAAACGGCACGTGTGGAACTGGACTCTCTTATAAAAATTTCTCCTAAATATTCCGAAGCCTATCTTATGAGGACTGAAGTGTCTCTTAAAATGAAGGATACACTCCAGGCCATGACAGATGCTGACAAGGCGATAGAGATAGACAGGTATAGTCCTTCTCCTTGGGTTTCTAGGGCAATGCTTTTCATGCAGAGGGGAAAGTATGCAGATGCGGAATCGGATCTTGATGAGGCTGCACGCCTTTCAATGAAAAATGCAGGTGTTTATATCAATCGTGCGTTGGCTAGATATTATCAGAATAATCTGAGAGGGGCTATGTCTGACTATGATATTGCGATAGGTATCGATAAATACAATTTTGTAGGTCATTACAATAGAGGACTGTTACGTGCCCAAGTGGGTGATGACAATAGGGCAATAGAAGACTTTGACTTCGTGTTGAGTGTAGAGCCTGATAATATGATGGCTGCTTTCAATCGTGGATTGCTGCGTGATAGGATAGGTGACTATAGTGGCGCAATACAAGATTATACTTCGGTGATAGACGAGTATCCTAATTTTATACCAGGATATCAGTATAGAGCTGCTGCATATAGGGAAATAGGTAGCTTGCAACAAGCCGACGCCGATGAAGTGGTGGTTCTGAAATCTCAACTTGAAGCTAATAACTCCAAGAACAGAAATTCTTCTTCGAAAGACAAGACAAGAAAAAAATCGGATAAGAATATGAATAATTATCGTAAGATAATGGTTGCCGACAGTGACGAGTCTGAATCGAAGTATAAGACAAATTATAGGGGTAGGGTGCAGGATAATAACGTCAATATTCTTCCTCAACCTATGTTTGCGATGACATATTATGAACGTAAGGATGAAGTGAGACGACAGATTAACTTCTATGACGGCATTGCTAGAATAAATGAGAAAAGACTGCTTCCTCATAAGCTTTTGCTTACTAATCAGGAAGCGGCATTAAGCGAAAAACAGATTGCCGAACATTTCAATTCTATCAACAATCTGTCTGCTGTTATCGAGAAGAATCCTGACGATGCAATGAACTATTATGCAAGGGCGTTGGATTTTTATCTGGTCCAGGATTTTGACAATGCGCTAAAGGACATAGATGAATGTATAAAAAGAAAAGCGGATTTCTATCCTGCGTATTTCACCAGAGCAGTGATACATTATAAGGAGCTTGAATATAGAAGACGCGAAGACCGTTTTGACTTAATAGTATCTGACAATAAGACAGCTCAGGTTAATTCGATTGATTATGCAAAGATACGTGATGATTTTGATAAGGTCATAGAGCTGGCTCCAGACTTTGTTTATGCGTATTATAACCGCGCCAATATACTGACTATAATGAAGGATTATCGTGGTGCCGTGAACGATTATGACAAAGTGCTAGAACTGGAACCTAACATGGCGGATGCATATTTTAACAGAGGGTTGACTCATGTGTTTTTGGGTAATAGCAAACTTGGTATTCAGGATTTGAGTAAGGCAGGAGAATTGGGCATTTATTCGGCGTATAGTATAATAAAAAGATTTACAGTTAAAGAAAAATAACATTTTCCCGATAAAAGGAATGTAAATCAGAAAAGTTTACTAAATTTGCGTTTAAAAGATTTTAGAAATAAGATAAACACATATAGAATTATGGTTAAAATAAAATTTCCAGATGGTTCCGTTCGTGAATATAACGAAGGAGTAACAGGTCTGCAGATTGCAGAAAGTATCAGTTCTCGTCTGGCACAGGATGTGTTGGCATGTAGCGTGAATGATGAGACAATAGATTTGAGCCGTCCTATTAATGAAGATGCAGAATTTGTCCTTTATAAATGGGATGACGAACAGGGTAAACATGCTTTCTGGCACACGAGTGCTCACTTGCTTGCTGAAGCTCTTCAGGAACTTTATCCTGGTATTCAGTTTGGTATAGGTCCTGCTATCGAAAACGGTTTCTATTATGATGTGGATCCGGGAGAAGCGGTGATTAAGGAAGGTGACCTTGCTGCTATTGAAAAGAAAATGATGGAACTTGCTTCTAAAAAAGAAGCTCTTGTTCGTGAAAGTATCTCTAAGGAAGATGCATTGAAGATGTTTGGAGACAGAGGTGAAACTTATAAATGTGAACTTATCTCTGAACTGGAAGACGGACATATCACTACATATACTCAGGGTGCATTTACTGACCTCTGTCGTGGCCCTCACTTGACTTCTACTGCTCCTATCAAGGCCGTTAAACTTCTGTCTGTGGCAGGTGCGTACTGGAGAGGACAGGAAGACCGCAAGCAGATGACACGTATTTATGGTATTTCCTTCCCTAAGAAGAAAATGCTTGATGAATATCTTGCTTTGCTTGAAGAAGCCAAGAAACGTGACCATCGTAAAATAGGTAAGGAGATGGACTTGTTTATGTTCTCGGAAACTGTAGGTAAGGGATTGCCTATGTGGTTGCCTAAAGGTACTGCATTGCGTATCCGCCTTCAGGACTTCTTGCGCAGAATACAGGCTAGATATGATTATCAGGAGGTAATGTGTCCGCCTATAGGAAATAAATTGCTTTATGTGACTTCAGGACATTATGCCAAGTATGGTAAAGATGCCTTCCAGCCAATACATACTCCGGAAGAAGGTGAAGAATACTTCTTGAAACCTATGAACTGTCCTCATCACTGTATGATTTACAAAAATTCTCCACGCTCTTATCGTGACCTTCCGTTACGCCTTGCCGAATTTGGTACAGTGTGTCGCTATGAGCAGAGTGGTGAACTTCATGGGTTGACTCGTGTGCGTAGTTTTACTCAAGATGACGCTCACTTGTTCTGTCGCCCTGACCAGGTTAAGGATGAGTTCTTGCGAGTGATGGATATTATTTCTATAGTGTTTACATCTATGGGATTGCAAAACTTTGAAGCTCAGATTTCTCTTCGCGACAAGGTTAACCGTGAAAAGTATATTGGCTCTGACGAAAACTGGGAAAAAGCTGAACAGGCTATTATCGAGGCTTGCCAGGAAAAGGGATTGCCTGCACGAGTGGAATATGGAGAAGCAGCTTTCTATGGTCCTAAGCTGGACTTCATGGTCAAGGATGCATTGGGACGCCGTTGGCAGTTGGGTACAATACAGGTAGACTATAACTTGCCTGAACGTTTTGAACTTGAATATATGGGTTCTGACAATCAGAAGCATCGTCCTGTAATGATTCACCGTGCTCCTTTCGGCTCAATGGAACGCTTCATTGCAGTGCTTATAGAGCATACTGCCGGTAAATTCCCATTATGGCTTACTCCAGATCAGGTGGCTATTCTTCCTTTGTCTGAAAAATTCAATGATTATGCAGATAAAGTTCGTCTTGAACTGAAGAAATATGATATCCGTGCTTTAGTTGACGACCGTAACGAAAAAATAGGACGTAAGATTCGTGACAATGAAATGAAACGTATCCCTTACATGCTCATTGTAGGCGAAAAAGAAGCCGAAAATGGTGAAGTTGCAGTAAGAAAACAGGGCGAAGGCGATAAAGGAAGCATGAAAATTGAAGATTTTGCAAAAAATATTGCAGAAGAAGTTCATAATATGATAAATAAATGGTAACTTTGCAGTCGTTTTGTAAAAGAATGGAATAAAGTTCATTTATACGACATGTAATTTTACATATTAGATTAATATATAAACTTAAAAACAAATCGGTATAAAAGTTATTAATGAAGAATGACAATTTAAAAGGGCAACACAGAATCAACGAACAGATTCGTGCCAAAGAAGTCCGCATAGTGGGCGATGATATTGAATCAGCAGTTTATCCGTTAGCTCAAGCTTTGAAGATGGCAGAAGAACATGAAGCAGACCTAGTGGAAATTTCACCAAATGCTGTGCCTCCGGTTTGTAGAATTATAGATTATTCTAAATTTCTTTATCAATTAAAAAAACGTGCTAAAGAACAGAAAGCTAAGCAGGTAAAAGTTAATGTTAAAGAAATTCGTTTCGGACCACAGACTGATGAACATGACTACAACTTCAAGTTGAAACATGCTATCGGTTTCTTGCAGGATGGTGATAAAGTCAAGGCTTATGTGTTCTTTAAAGGACGCTCGATACTGTTTAAAGAACAGGGAGAAGTTCTGTTGTTGCGTTTCGCCAATGACTTGGAAGAATATGCAAAGGTTGACCAAATGCCTTTGTTGGAAGGTAAGAGAATGATTATCTCACTTTCTCCAAAGAAAGTTGCTGCTCCTAAAAAAGCATCTCCAGCTAAGCCAGCAAAGACGGAGTCTGAAGATTGAAAAAAAAACTGCGTGAATAACGCGCCGGTATAGTGCGTTATCACCTTATTAATAATAATTAAAAATTTAAACAAGATGCCAAAGGTCAAGACTAACTCCGGTGCTAAAAAAAGATTCACTCTTACCGGAACAGGTAAAATCAAAAGAAAGCACGCTTTTCACAGTCACATTTTGACTAAGAAAACTAAAAAGCAGAAAAGAAACCTTGTACACACTGGTTTAGTACATAGTGCTAACGTAGGTCAGGTTAAGGAACTTCTTTGCATGAAGTAATCTTAAAGTAAAGCGTAAATTGTATCATTTAAATTATTAACCGGATGCATTAGCTATAAGTTCGACATAGTAATGTCGGCGCTATCATTCAAAAAGAATTAAAACTATGCCAAGATCAGTAAATCATGTTGCTTCTAGAGCAAAAAGAAAGAAAATTTTAGGTCTAACCAGAGGTTACTTTGGTGCTAGAAAAAATGTTTGGACCGTTGCCAAGAATACTTGGGAAAAAGGTTTGACTTATGCTTACCGTGACCGTAAGAATAAGAAACGTAACTTCCGTGCATTATGGATTCAGCGTATCAATGCTGCAGCTCGTTTGGAAGGTATGTCTTATTCTAAGTTGATGGGAGCATTGCACAAAGCTGGTATTGAAATCAACCGTAAGGTTTTGGCTGACTTAGCTATGAACCATCCAGAAGCATTCAAAGCTGTTGTAGCTAAAGCTAAAGCTGCTTAATTCTTCTGATTGTAACGGAATAAGTAATAAGAAAAAGCTGTCCTTGATTATAAGGACAGCTTTTTCTTATTTATGAAAAAAAATATAGGGAAAACTTTGGAGTAATGTTTTTTATTCGTATATTTGTAATACAAAAATAAGCCGTACCAGCGAATCGGGAAACTCATCAAATTATAAGAAATACCGAGACAAGCTTCAAATTCCAATGGCGGGCCACAACCTTCGGGTAGCTATATGCCGGTGGATTACAAAGGATGAGAGCACTCAAATCATGTCTATCGGAGTTTCGTCACGTTTCTGGTGCGGCTTTCTTTTTTATTTTTCTTTCATTTTCGTTTGTTTGTATTTCTTTCTGTATAATTGAGCAGTAATATCTTTGCTTCTATATTGTTTTGTCAGAATTTATATTTAATTTTGTAAGTTGACAATTACTAATTACGATGAGTAGTTGGAATTTGTTCTTTCTTATAAAAATATTATACAGCTGAATGACAGAAACTCAAATATTATCTGATGTAATCAATAATTCTCCTTGCGTAGAACTTCTGAAATTGCGCAACAGGGAAATTATAGTATTGTTTCTTTATAAAACCTTTTATTTGCATAGAGAGCCAGTACTATATGAATCTCTAAAATTGGAACTGACAGATTATCTATCTTCCATCAATCTTGAGAATGATGAGGAGAACGATATAAATGTGTTCGATTCTTATGATGAAAAGGCTTATAAATATATTCAGAAATGGACGGATAAAGGTTTTCTTAGGAATTATCAGGAAGAAAGCGGAGAGGTGTTTTATGAATTGTCTTCATATTCAAGCAAGACAATAGACTGGTTGATAGGCTTGAAGAGAGATGAATTTGTGGGAACAGAATCGAAGTTTATGAATCTCTTCGGTAGGATAAACGAACTGGTGGAGTTTACAAACGAAGACCCTGCTGAACGAATAAAGATATTAGAACAGAAAAAACAGGAAATAGAGCATCAGATACAGAGCCTGAAGGCTGGTGAGTCTGCCATGGTGTACGAAGATTACCAGGTGTTACCACGTTTTAGGGAAATAACAAGAACTGCAAAGGAACTGCTTTCAGACTTTAAGGAAGTGGAGGATAATTTTAAGTCTATAACTAAATCCATCTATCAGAAACGTACAGAAGAGGGTATATCAAAGGGTGATATTCTGGGATTTACTTTCGACTCTCTTGATAATCTGCAAAGTAGCTCGCAAGGCAAAAGTTTTTATGCTTTCTGGGACTTTTTGATGACGCCTTCTATGCAAGACAAGTGGGACAGAATGGTGGACGATTTGTATAGTTCGATAGATTCGTCTCAGATAAAGCAGGATGATATGTTCTTACGTAATATGAAGAGCTATCTGTATAGCAGTGGTAAGAAAGTCTATCAGGCTAATGACAAGATGGCCGAAAAACTGAGCCGTATAATATGTGAAAACAACAGTTCGCAGTCGGCTGCTTCAAAGAAAGTTATACAGGATATACAGTCGGCATTACTAAAGTTGTCGTCGATGAACATCAAGCCTGATATATCTCTTGAACTGGAGACATTGCCTGTAATATCTATGCCTTTGGAAAGAAAACTTACTTTAGATAAGAATGATGATATAAGTTATGATAAGGTGATAGAAATTGCCAGTGCCGATATTGCAGAAGCATTGAATGTAGATAAACTTTTTGTTGAGCATAGTGTAGACCGTGAAGTACTTAAATCCAGGATAACAAAGTCGTTGAAACGTCGTCGTCAGATAACACTCAAGGAAGTGGTGGACGAGAGTGGAGGACTTGAGAAAGGACTTTCTGAACTGTTCGGTTATATAAGTGTTTTGAGAGGTTTCAAACATAACATAAATATTGACCGAACCCAAATTATTGGTTTCAATAGTGAGTTTCATAAATCAATTGTCGTACCTGAAATTATAATCTTAAAATGAATTTAGATTCTATTATAGCTCCATATGGTAAAACCGTAGTCAGATTGCTCAAAGGTCCGGTTGAGTCCTCTGATAACAACTCTTGGGAGGATATACTCAATTATCAGACAGAGATAAACAAATATCTATCTCATATAGGAATAGAACTTATAGTGAAACGTGATGAGGGATTTGCTTATATAAAGCAGATTGTTGATGATGAAGACAAGACAATAGGGCTGATACCACGTCAGCAGCTTGGGTTTGAGTTGTCTGTAATATTGATTATACTTCGCCAGATGTTAGAGGATTTTGACAGTAATATAGACGAATTGTATGCAACAGAGAGATATGTAAGTCCTGAAGAATTGAAAGAGAGGATTGAAATATTCTTGCCAGAACGTTTTAACAGGGTGAAGTTGCTTAATGAAATAGATTCTTATATCAACCGTATAGTAAGTCTGGGATATTTGAAGGTTATAAAAAGAGATAATGTGAATACGTATCAGATTCACAGGATTATAAAAGAGAAAGTGACATTGGACAAATTGCAGGAATTTAAAAACAAGCTGGAAGAGTATGTTGAATCTGTTTAATACTAGTGCCGAAACATCTGGGTTTCGCTTGCAGTATATGGAAATATATAATTGGGGTACATTTCATGAAAGGATTTTCAGAATGGAACCTCAAGGTAATAATGCATTGCTTACAGGAGCCAATGCTTCGGGAAAGAGTACTATAATAGATGCTCTTCTGACACTTATGGTTCCTGCCAAGAAAGACAGGTTCTATAACCAGTCTTCGGGTGTGGAGAAGAAGGGAAACCGCACAGAAGAAACTTATGTACTGGGAAATTATGGTAATATCCAGCGTGAAGGTGAAAGAGGTGCGTCTGTACAGTCTTTGCGTAATCATTCGGCTTATTCTGTATTGCTTGCTAATTTTACTAATACAGACCAGAGGACGGTTACGATTTTTCAGGTGAGATGGTTTTCTGGAGGTGAACTTAAAAGAACATTCGGTATAGCACATTGTATGCTTGACATAAAGACTGATTTTCAATCGTTTGACGCCAAAGGTATGTGGCGCAAACGTCTGGATGCCACTCATAAGGGGAATAGAAACATGATAGAGTTTTTTGACGGACCGGTAGGGTATGCAGATAGAATAACACAGCTTTTTGGTATGCGTTCTGTAAAGGCTTTATCTTTGTTCAATCAGATTGTAGGAGTAAAGGTGCTTGACGATTTGGATGAATTTATACGTACCAATATGCTGGAGGAGTACAATCCTGAATCGCAGTATATAATGCTGAAAGACAGTTTCAAGACTCTTACAGATGCAAAGATGAATATAGACAAGGCAGCCGAGCAGATAAAGATGCTTGTTCCTATTTCTGAAATGGCAGATAAGATGAAAGAATGTTATGCCAAGATGAAACAGCTTAGTCAAGATCGTGAAAGCATCGACTATTGGTTTGCACGGAAGACGATAGAACTTGGGAAAGCCCGTATCGAAGAAGCCGAAAGACAAGTGCTTGGACTTAAAAAGGAAGAGGAAAGACTTCGTAAGGAAGAGGAAAAAATGAGGGAAGAAGAACGTTCTTTGGCTCTTTCTATAGAAAATGATGAAGTAGGGAGAAAAATAAAGGATATATCAAAAGATATACAAAGATTGGAAGAATTGCGTGATGAGCGTTCTAAAAAGATGGATGAATATAACAGTATAGCTTCGCAGTTGTCTGTGCTTGCTGATCCAGAAAAGGAAACTTTTTATCTTCAGAGGGAAAACATCTTGAAAAAAAATGAAGAACTGAATGATGAAAAAGAACAGAAGATACGTTCTTCGGTTGCTTTGGAAAATGAGAAACAGGAGGTGGCCCAAAAGATAAAAGACTATCTTTCAACGATAGAATCTCTGAAGAAAAACAAGAATAATATTTCTGGTAGAGAGTCTGATATACGTGAAATGATTTTGGAACATGTAGGAGCTACAAAGAATGAGATACCATTCATAGGAGAACTTATAAGGGTTAGCCCTGAAGAGAGCGAATGGGAGGGTGCGATAGAAAAAATCTTGCATAACTTTGCGCTTCATCTTATAGTTCCTGATGAATATTATTATGAGGTAAATAAATTTATAAATTCTACTGACCTTAAAGGTAGGATAACTTATTATAGATATAGAACTTATAGTTCGCTTGCCGGGATGGAAGTGTTTGAAGATAATGATAATAAACTTCTTGGTAAGATTGAGATACGCCCAGATTCTGAATATGAAGAATGGATAAGAGATTCTATATTCGACAGGTATAATTATGCTTGTGTGGAAAATATAGATGAATTTGATGCATATAAGGAAAAGGCAGTAACACGTGAAGGGCTTATAAAATTCTCGAATGAGAGACATGAAAAAGATGATAGGCCCAATGTGGTAAGTAAGACAAATTATATATTGGGATGGGATAATCAAGAAAAAGTTTCTTTACTGCAGAATGAAATCAGACTATTGCAACAAAGGGATAGAGATATTATGGCTCAGATGAATGAGATTAACTCTGCAAAACTGAAAATACAGCATTCGTATGATTTGGGTAAGAAACTTGTTGATACTTTTGCTGAATATGATTCTATCGACTGGAAAGAATATGCGTCTCAAATCCAAGAGAAGCTTATGGATAAAGCCGAATTGGAACGTAATAGCAATACAATACATGCGTTGCAGAAACAGCTTGATTTGATAAAGGAGAGACTCTTGAAAATCTCAAAGGAAGAAATATCTAATAAATTAAAGGAGATTTTTTCTGTAGAACAGAAGATAGAAGAAACAAGGAGGGATATAGACGAATGTCAGTCGAAAATATCTTCATTGCGTTCTATATTGCTGTCCGATTTTGAGCAGTCGTATGAAGAATTGAAAGATTGTTCGTATGAAAAACTAAAAACGGAACGTTCGTCTTTCATTGCAAGAAATGATAGCGAGAGAGCGAAAATATCGAAAAAAAAAGGAGATTTTGAAAACAAGGCTAAAGATTTGATACGCGACTTCAAATATCCGTCTGACTATATTACTGACAAATTCAAGGATTGGCGTTCTGATGTAGATTCGCTTCCTGATTCTGAACATATTGACTTGATTGAAGAGTATCAGAATCTGTTGTCAAGGTTGCAGAAGGAAAACCTTCCAAAGTATGAGAAGCAGTTTGATAATTATCTTCAGAAAACTTTGACAGACAAAGTGGGGGACTTCAGAATGTTCTTCATGAACTGGAAAAGTGCGATAGATGAAAATATAAAGATGCTGAACGACTCACTTAGGGAAATAGACTATAGGAGTGTGCCTAAGACATTCATCCAACTTGTTACTCAAAGTAGGCTGAATGAAGAAATAAAGGAGTTCCGCAAGCTTATGGATGATGCAATGCCTAATATAGCTCAAATGAATTCTGTTTTAGATGGTAGGAAGATTCATTTTCAGAATCATATAAAACCATTTATGGATTGCCTTGAAAACGAAGAGTGGAGAAAGAGGGTGATGGATGTACGTTCATGGTTCTCTTACAAGGCGGAGGAATTCAATAAAAACACAGGTAAAAAGGAAACTACCTATGAGAATATGGGGCATCTTTCAGGTGGAGAGAAGGCTCAGCTTACTTATACCATTTTAGGTTCTGCCATAGCATATCAGTTTGGTTTGACAAAGATTGGGAAGCAAGAAAATTCTTTTAGATTTATCGCTATTGATGAGGCTTTCAAGGCGCAGGATGAGGATAAGGCACGTTATTTGATTAATCTATGTAAACAGTTGCATTTGCAGTTGTTGGTTGTGACTCCTAATGATAATATACATATTGTAGAAAATGATATTTCGTATGTGTATTTTGTAGAACGCAAGGAAGAAAAGACATCATGGCTTTATAGTATGCCTATAGAGCAGTATAAGGCTGAGAAAAATCCTGGAAGCTTATTCTGATGCGATTAAGTGCAAAGGTTATTCCCGAAGATATAGAAGATTATGATTTTTCTGAATAGTGTTTGTGTCTTAATTTTAATGTTCTGACTTACCCTTTAATCAGGTGATTAAGAATGAACTGGATGTAAAATTAACTGTCTAAAATATAAATAATATGCTTATGGAAATAACACATGATGAATTGAGAAAACGATTTGAAGTAGAAATTGATGGCTTTACAGCTTATGTAGCTTATGAAACTACGGAAGCTGGAGAATTTGATATTCTTCATACCATTGTTCCTAAGGAAATTGGTGGTCGTGGCATCGCTTCTGCACTTGTAAAAACTGCATACGATTATGCTATAGAAAAAAAACTCAAGCCTATAGCTGCATGTTCGTATGCAGTAAAATGGTTAGAAAAACACCCTGAATATAATGAGACTATGGGTATGTAACAAAAGTATAGTGCTATATTATTGTTCTGAGGGAATGTAATGCCTTTGCTTGAAAACTTAGTAGCGGTTGTAGTTAGTTGTCTACTATACCCATTTTTTTCATCAGAAAACATGCATTCATATTTTGAGCTATACCTTCACGTATCTTGTAGGTGAAGGATAGCTCATTGTTTTTTATGTCAGCTTCAAAACAATAGTTTTTAATTTCTTCAGGAAAATATTTTATAAGTTCGCCCAAAAGTAAATCATGTGTAGCTATAATGCCATTTGCCTTTAATGTCATGAATTGTCTGATGAGGCTGAACGAACCTTTTTGTTTGTCGATTGAGTTTGTTCCTTTAAGAATTTCATCAAGTATAATAAATAATTCTTCTCCATTGTTGAGCTTATCAATTATTCTTTTCAGTCGTTTTAATTCTGCAAAGAAATAAGACTCGTTTTCACTCAAAGAATCAGATGTGCGTAAACTTGTTATTAGTTGTGCAGGATACATGTTCATGCTTTTGCAACATACAGGTGCACCAATACATCCCAATAGGTAGTTTATTCCTATGGTACGTAGGTATGTGCTTTTGCCGGCCATATTAGCTCCTGTTATTATGAGGAAGAAAGGTCTTGATGGAATATTTGCATCGTTTTTAACACATTGTTCTTGTGGCATAAGTGGATGCCCCATATCTTTTGCTTCTAGGCAGAAAGGTGTATCTGAAATTTCGGGGAACACATAATCTTGATGGTTATAAGAGAATGTTGCCAATGAACACAAGGCATCAATGTTTCCTACAGACTCAATCCATTCAACCAAATATTTTCCATATGTATCTTTCCATTTTTCAATACGTGTCATTTGTCGGAGTTGGAAGAACATTGAACCTTCCAGAATTATGTATAAAATCTGATTGTTTCTTAAATCCAGTCTATCAAGTTCTTTAGTTAGTGCTTTGAGAGCATTTGATGGCGATTGGCCGTTTATCTGAAGATTATCTATAATTGTTTTTATTTCATGTGATACCCAGATTTCATTTTGCATTAAAGATATCAGTCTTGCATATGTATCAAGTGTTTTGAGCTTCTTATTATATTCCTCTTGTATTATTGTTGCTCTCTTGATTATGCTGAAACTCATAATTGTAAACACTGAAAAAGAAAGCCCCAACCAGTTCATTGAGATAATATCGGTTAGTCCCAATATCAGTAGGATGAGATTTGTAGTCGGAACAATCAATAAAACAGATTTGATAATATTTGATTTTGTATGTTTGCTTTCTGTATTTACCCATTCTTTTATCTCCTCTGTATCCTTGTCATTACTCTTGGTTATGAGACCTGTGATGGCAAAATTCAGCCTGAATTCATTTCTATTAGCTAAATCTTTTATAGCTTTCTGTCTTGTCTCTATGTTTTTTTTGTCATTTAGATGCTTCATCATCCATTGTGCAAGTGTTTTCTTGCCAATATATGTACATGTACGGTTTATGGCTTGAAATAAAGATTTTTTACCGAATATGTCAAGATCAAATGAATACATATGCTCAGGATTGACAAACTCTTTACCTTCGTCGAATGAAGAGTAATTGTTGTTCAGTCCTTCAAGTTCTTTTTCAAGTATTTCAGACTTTGTTTCCAGATATTTTCTTTTATGAAAGAATCTGTTGTGTAGCTTTATCATCAAGAGGAATGGTATTATAACAAGCATGACAGATAATGTCATTGTCATTGTGTCTTTATTCCATAACATGTAAACGGTTATAATACATCCTAAAAATAAAAGAATTCTTATAATACTTATGTATAATATTTTTTTGTTTGTAATTTCAAGTTCTGTCTTTGTTTGTTGTAGAGTTTGATTATAAAATTCTAGTGGATTCATACGTGTTTTGTTGATAATAGCCTTATGTAAATGTAAAGTTAATTATAATAGGCTATATGATAAAAGAACTTAAATATAGATTGTTATACAAGAATATGTTTTCTTTTTGAATAATTATTTGTGTGATGAAGATGATTCAATTGTAATTTCTTTGTTATTTAGACTCTTCCTTTTCAATAGGAGTAGAGTTATCCTTATAAGAAGAGAAACCTTTAACTATTACTCTTTTTTTCTTTTCCTCTTCACTCTCGTCCGAAAGTTGAGACCCTAGTTTGTTTATACTATCCTTTATAGTGTCTCTTGTTTCAAAAAAGCTTTCTAATAACATTCTTAGATGTTCTTCAGGTGCCATTCCTTTTTCTGTAAGGAATGTGTGGCAATGAGAGTGTATACCTATTTCTTGGTCACCTTCATTCTCAGACATGCATACAGTAGTGACAAAAGAACTTATGTTTACAACATTTATCACTTCTTTCAGATAAGGTAAAACCGGATTGTCGGCATTTATTGTTCCCCACCAAGGATACCAAATCATTATGAATGGAGTATTTTCTTGAATTGAGATATAGAAGTCATCACCTTGATACATGAATTCTAGATTCCCATTTTCGTTTTTTTTCGGATTGCATCCAAGTTTTTTAAGTGATTGGATGACCAGATTTTCAGTATTAATCTCTTTTTTCTGTTTTTCTTGATAATATGATTCCTTTAGACTTGAAAGTATTTTTTTCTCTGCTTTTTTCGACATGAAAATAATGGCAGCAGGCCATAAAGCCAATGCTAAAACTGCTATAAGCATTGTAATATCAGAAATGTTGTTCATAATAGGTAATTTTATAGTTGTTTTTATATTGCAATAAAGATACTGAAAAACGATGATAAATAATTGTATTTTACATTTTTTTGTTGGTTATGAATTCGTTTTTTATCAATAAAATGTGTTTTATTGATATTATATTTATAAAGAGTCATTATTGTAGAATGAATATTTATTGTTTTAAATGTTTTAAATGATGAATCGGTCTTTCATTTTTTTTGCTAGATTATAGGATATGATGTATATTTGTGTATAGATTAAAATATAATACGATGAGATTGTGCAAAAACATAGAAATAGAGAAAGGTCCTGATGGTTTTGTGCTTGGAGGTGATATTTTGGAACCATCTGAAGAGTATGATGTATTAGCTCCACTTAGTGATGAAGCTGTATTTTTGATAAATAATCTTCATAATAAGGAATTTGATGAAGATACATTGGCTCAAATGCTATGTGAAGAGTTTGGTATGGATTATGCTATGGCTATAGATGAAGCCTTATTGTTGATGAATTACTGGCAGGATATTGGTATTATAGAGTGGTAGTTTTCTGTTAGGATTCAGATTCCTTTCAGTATGTTAATTATATTTGTCTATTGGATAAGTGAATATTGCGCTTTAATAATGGCTATTAACATTAGATATAAATTCCTTATATGCATTTGAATTTATTTTTATACTCCAAATTATACATCCTTATTGAAACTCGATAATTTGTTTCTTATGATTAAATATAAACAATAAAGGTTCATGACAGTTTATAAAAACTTCATGAACCTTTATTGTTTTGGCAAGCAATTTGGTATTATCTCATTTGTATACTTGTTACTTCACCTATATACATCGTAAATTCCTTATTGATATCCAATTTAGGATTTATGGATTTGATTTCTTCAGATGATAACTTTTGCGACATAGTCTTTTTGCAGTCAATTACTATATATGGTTTTGTTTGGTTTGGCATGTAAACAGAAACTTTATAAGTATTGCTATGTTCCATTATCATACTAATTGCCATTCTGCTCTTGTCCACTAAAGTATATGCTACATCTTTATTGAATAATTTACCAAATCCACCCCAAGATTCTACATTAACATCAATTTCTTCTTCTCCTGAAGTTATAGTGATACGTCCTTTAGATGCTATTTCATTAATATTGTCAGGTATTTGGTTTATATTGACAGACCTCAGTTGTCCTGTTGAAGACAATGTGTTTTCTTTAACTTCAGCATTAACCTTATTTCCATGTTTGGTTTGATTTGTGTTATTGTCAGAAGTATTGTCAATAGCTTTATTACCTAGAAAGTCTTTTGCCGATTTGAATAAATCATCTTTAAGATCAATAGTTTCCCTTCTGAATTTTCCACAAATAGGAGCAAGCTTTGTTTTTTTCTTGTTCAGAGCCATATCATCTGTAATCCATTCCTCTGCTGTATATCTTTCTCCACCATCCCTGTTTTCGTCATATAAATATTTTATACGACTCATATTCAATTCACATTTACCATCTTCCACTTCTATAAGGAAATAGTAATATATTCTTGTACGGTCTAGTGAAAGTGCTGATGAACTGAATACTATATATTCTTCTCCAGAACCTACAATCTCACCTTTCTCTTCATTAGTGTAAACTACTCTGCTATTGATTGTATTTTCGCTTGAAAATCTGTTTTTTGCCCATTTAAGCATAGAGTTATAAAGTTCGGATTTACTCATGTCAGGAGCTTTTATTTCTTCAGAAAAAGTAACTTTACCATCTGTTAGTGTTATAGCACCTTCAAGATATTTAGGATTCGAGTTGTCCTTCTTGTCATTTTTGGCTATGCTAAAAAGAGGAAGCATAGCTAGAAAAAGTATTGCAAGTTTTTTCATTGTTGGTTTTAGTTTTTTAGATTCGTTTGGCAAACATACAAAATAAAGCTGACAGAATATACAATTAGATACAATTCTATTAGTTTATTAATGTTAAATTAGATATAAAAACAAAGAGAAACTCCAGTAATTGAAGTTTCTCTTTATATTGTTTATTGAAGTGAATATTTATTTCACTGGAATTTTATTTACTCTGTTAACGTGTCTTCCTGCTTCAAATTCAGTGTTGAAGAATTCAGTCATGATTTTATCAGCAGTATCGTTGTCAATAAATCTTCCTGGCATTACAAGTACATTTGCATCATTGTGTTGTCTTGCAAGTTTTGCAATTTCAGGAATCCAGCAGAGAGCTGCACGTACACCTTGGTGCTTATTGAGTGTTATACCGATTCCTTGTCCGCTACCGCAAATAGCTATTCCTGGATAACATTCTCCACTTTCAATGGCTTCACCAAGAGGGTGTGCAAAATCTGGATAATCACAACTGTCAGTACTATATGTTCCAAAATCTTTATATTCCCATCCTTTTTTTTCCAACCATTCCTTTACAAATTGTTTCAATTCAAATCCTGCATGGTCGGATGCTAGTCCTATTGTCTTCATTATAACATTGATTTTACCTGATTGTACACATTTTCTGCATTGAATCCAAGTTTTTCGTCAAGGACTTTATAAGGAGCAGAATAACCGAAAGATTCAAGTCCCCAGATTTTGCCGTTAGCACCTGCAAGTCCCTGAAGATTTACAGGAAGTCCGGCAGTAAGTCCGAATACTTTTGCACCTGTTGGTATGATGCTTTCCTGATATTCCTTACTTTGAGTTCTGAACAAACCTTCTGACGGAACTGAAACAATACGGGTCTTTATACCGTCTTTGCTTAGAAGCCCGGCACCTGCTACAAGAGTAGAAACTTCAGAACCAGAAGCTACCATAATTACATCAGGAGTTCCTTCACAATCTGTCACTATGTATGCACCTTTTGCAGTTTCTTTATAGTTTGTTCCTGCTGGAAGATCATTTACATTCTGTCTTGAAAGGATAAGTGCTGTAGGAGTATCCATATTTTCTACAGCAAGTTTCCAAGCCTCGGCTGTTTCGTAAACATCAGCCGGACGAAGAACAAGCATAGAGTTCTTGCCATTGTGGTTCTTTAGTTTTTCCATCAGTCTTATCTGAGCTTCCTGTTCTACTGGTTCGTGTGTAGGACCATCTTCACCTACTCGGAAAGCATCGTGTGACCATACAAATTTCACAGGCAACTGCATAAGTGCAGCCATACGTATTGCAGGTTTCATATAGTCAGAGAACACGAAGAAAGTACCGCATGCAGCCAATACTCCACCATGAAGTGCCATACCCAGACAGCAACATGCCATAGTAAGTTCGGCAACACCAGCCTGCAAGAATGCTCCGCTGAAGTCTCCATTAGTGAATGCATGAGTCTTTTTCAAGAATCCGTCAGTCTTATCAGAGTTTGAAAGGTCGGCAGAAGCACAAATCATATTTGGAACCTGTTCAGCAAGAATACCAAGTGCAGCAGAAGAAGCATTACGTGTAGCGTCATTTTCTTTCAGTTGAATATTTGACCAGTCAACTTTCGGAGCATTTCCACTGAACCATTCTTTCAGTTGTTCTGCTTTTTCAGGATTAGCTTCAGCCCATGCTTTTTCTTCTTCTTTTCTAGCAGCAACTATAGTTTTAAGTTCTTCAGCACGTTTTGTATAAATATCCTTTACTTCATCTCTTATGATGAAAGGATTTTCAGGGTCTGCACCAAGATTCAAGATTGTATTTTTGTATGCATCTCCACCAAGAGGAGCACCATGAGTCTTGCAATCGCCTTCATAAGAAGAATCGTCAGCCTTACGTGCGCCTTTGGCCATTATACATTTACCAATGATAAGAGTAGGGCGTTTTTCCTCTCCTTTGGCTTCATCTAGAGCCTTGCGTATTTCGTCACAATCATTACCGTTGATTTCTATTACATGCCATCCCCATGAGCGGTATTTCATGGCAGTATCTTCAGTAATAACGTCTTTAGTGTCTGTAGATAGCTGTACATCATTCGAGTCGAAGAACATTACAAGATTGTTCAGTCCAAGATGTCCTGCTATGCGTCCGCTACCTTGGGAAATTTCTTCCTGTATACCGCCATCAGAAATGTAGGCATAGATAGTTTCTTTTTCGAAAGTAGGATTCCCTGTACGGGCAGCGAGGAATTTTGCTGCTATTGCAGCACCTACAGCGAAAGTATGTCCCTGTCCTAATGGTCCGGAAGTATTTTCTATACCACGTTCGATATCAACTTCAGGATGTCCGGGAGTAGGAGAACCCCACTGGCGGAACTGCTTTAATTCTTCGATAGAGAATTTTCCAATCAGGGCCAACTGAGAATAAAGCATTGGAGACATGTGACCTGGATCAAGGAAGAAACGGTCACGACCTTCCCATCTTGGGTTTTCAGGATCATATTGCAGATATTCTGCATAAAGAACATTGATAAAATCAGCTCCACCCATAGCTCCTCCAGGGTGTCCCGATTTAGCTTTTTCTACCATTGAAGCTGCCAAGATACGGATATTATCTGCAGCAAGGTTCATTACTTGTTTGCTGTTCATATTTATTGATAAATTTGAGTACTAAAAAGTATTTCAGCTATATTTGTTTGAAATTATGAGCAAAGATACGAGTTTTATACCTAAATTACAAATGTAATGTTTTTTTCTTGTTTACAGGATACCTTTTTCATCAAGATATGAATCCTTGAATCCAAGAAAATACAATACACCGTCCAGTCCGATAGTGTTGATTGACTGTTCGGCATTTTCCACTACTTTAGGTTTTGCATGAAAAGCTATGCCAAGTCCGGCTGTAGACAACATTGGCAAGTCGTTGGCCCCATCACCTACAGCAATGGTCTGTGCTATATCAACGTTTTCCACCTGTGCCAGTAATTTGAGAAGTTCAGCCTTCCTTTTTCCGTCTATGATTTCTCCCAGATACCTTCCTGTCAGTTTCCCTTCAACGATTTCCGGTTCGTTGGCATACACATAATCTATGCCGAATTTCTGTTTCAGATAATTACCGAAGTAAGTAAATCCTCCCGATAGAATAGCGATTTTGTATCCGTAGTGTTTTAATACATACATCAGTCTTTCCACGCCTTCTGTAATAGGCAGATTTTCTGCAATTTCCTTCAATATTTTTTCATCAATACCTTTCAGCAGAGCCACTCTTTCTTTAAAACTTTCAGTAAAGTCTATTTCACCTCGCATTGCGCGTTCGGTTATTTCCTTTACCTTGTCGCCCACTCCGGCTCTTTCTGCAAGTTCGTCTATACACTCAGTCTGTATAAGCGTAGAGTCCATATCAAAGCAGATAAGTCGTCTCATTCTGCGATACATGTTGTCCAACTGGAATGAAAAGTCCATTTCCAGCTCACTGCTCAGTTTCATGAGACTTCTTTGCATATTTTCCCTGTCTTTGGGATTGCCTCTCACTGAAAACTCTATACACGAACGTACATTTGCTTTTTTCTCGTCTAGTGGCACACGCCCTGTAAGTCGCTTTATGGAATCGATATTCATTTCCTGTTCGGCTATTATAGACGTAGCAGCTGAAATTTGTTTTGCAGTAAGTTTTCTTCCCAACAGTGTAAGGATATACCTGTTTTTCCCTTGCATCGAAACCCAGTTCTCATACTCTTCCATGGCTACAGGATAGAATCTGAGTGTTATTCCCAACTCGGTAGATTTAAACAGTAATTCTTTTATAATATCTCCCGATTCATTTTCTTTGCTTCTGAACAGTATGCCAAGTGATAGTGTCTGATGTATATCTGCTTGACCGATATCAAGTATTGTTACATCATATCTAGACAATATTTCGGTGATAGAAGCTGTAAGTCCAGGTCTGTCTATTCCGGTAATCCTTATTAATATAAGCTCTTTATTCATACGATGTATTTGAAACGATTATTATAAAGCCATTCTTCTTAGTCGGATACGTAGGTTTGAGAGGTCTGTGTCGCTATGTATAGAAGAAAGTCCGTTTTGCCTGATATTCAGATTATGTCTTTTGCCGTTGGGCATTTCAGTCAGTGTTATGTCTTGCTTGTATATAGTTTGATCTGTAGAAGGACGTAGGATAAATTCTATATTCTTCTCAAATCTGTTGTACACACGCATTACAATCTGGTTGTTTCCTTTTTTAAGATTCAGCAGTACTTTTTCAGACTTGAATTTGCATCTGTATTGGTTAAGATGTTTCATGACCGATTTTCCGTTGAGATATACCTCTATACCATTTCCTGTTCCTACTTCTACAATTACATATTGTTCCTTAGGTGATTCCACATTCTGCATTACAAAATATGTTTCAAGGATATTTGCAGGCATAGAATTTTTGCCTTCTTCAATCTCCTTCCATTCGCCGTTTTTGGCAGGAGGATTTTTAAAATCGGTATCAATTACAGAAGGTGCATCAAACAGACCGCTGCCAGGACCGCAAATATATTGCTTTCCCCATATTGTGCCCGATGCAACAGATAACATCGACGGTTTTCCTTCATTCAGTGTTATATTGTATTTCTTGCCGTCAAGGTCAATGTCAAGAGATTTTCCCACTTCCTTTTCAGTGTACAGCAGTTCCAGCTGTTTTAGCATCAACTGTTCGAAGTTCCACGAGTAGCTCACCGTACTTCTGTAGTTGCTGTAATAGTCGAAGCAAGAATAGCTATAGTTTGGTGTGGCATTTTCTGCTGTAAGCATATTTCCCTTTATTGGTTCTCCGCCTTGCTCTTTGATACAATCTTTAAATTCAAGTGTAAGAACATTTATGGTCTTGTCGTTATAGGCAGAAGCTGGTATTCTGATTTCTACATTGTCGTTCTTTTGTATACATGTAGCCAGTTTACCTTCGCCTTTAACTAGCTTATTGTCTGGCATATGAAGATTTATAAGCCCGTCTTCAGGATATTTCCCTGAAAGGATAAGGTAAAGATTATTACCTTTTCTTGTAACCATACCCCAGTCGAATGAAGTACGGAAAGGTGAAGCTTCTGTTCCGTATATAGCTTCTCCGTTAGTTTTAAGCCAGTTTCCTATTTCCTTTAAGACTTCACTCTCAAAAGGAACAACAGAACCATCACCTTTAGGACCAATATTTAGAAGGAAGTTTCCTCCATGTGCTACGACATTTATCAGACTTCGTAGCTTTTCCATAGCCTTTACGTGTGCACTGCCACGCTTTTGCCACGAGCGGTAGCTCCACGTTTCATTAAACATAGATGCAGCACTTTGCCAAGGACATTGTAGAGCTGTTTCAGGATAGGCATTGTCTGCCATTACACTGAAGTCATAGTAATCGTTTCCGACTCTTCCGCTTACCATACAGTCTGGTTGTAGCTGATGTACAAGGTTGTATAGTTCTTTACTCTGTTCGGGCGTATTAGAACCCATGTCAAACCATAGCTCAGAAATAGGTCCATATTTTGTAAGTAGTTCTGTTACTTGCTTTTTAGACAGTTCATGATGCTGAGGGGTTATAAAATCGCAGTTATGGCTTGATATAGGATAGGCATGAGGATAGTTCCAGTCTATGATAGAAAAATAAAGTCCGAAGTTTATATTCCCCCTTTTGCATGCTTCGCTCATTTCTTTTATAAAGTCACGTTTGCATGGAGTTGCGCTATAAGAGTTGTAGTCCGTTGTTGCAGTGTTGAACATGCAAAAACCATCGTGATGCTTTGTAGTAAATACAATAGATCTCATACCTGCTTGCTTGGCAAGAGAAACTATAGAATCTGCATTGAATTTCGTAGGGTTGAACTTTAGTGCAGTTTCGGCATACCAGTCGCTGAATATACCTGCAAAAGACTGTATTTGTTCGCTGTACCCCCTTGTGACAGGTTCCCCTTCCCATACCCCTCCCAATTCGGAATATAGTCCGAAATGTATGAACATGGAATATTTGTTACTATGCCATTTGTTGAAGGCTTGATTAGAGACTCCTGCATAAGCAAGTGTTGTAAAAAAAACAGAAAATAAAAATATTATTCTTTTTTTCATGGTTATAAGATATTTTGATTTATAGCAAAGATAAAGACTTCTTTTGTTATAAGCTAATTTTTGCTTATTTTTGCATCGTAATATTTAAATAATTATTAATAGCAAAAAAACAATGAAGAAAATCTTTTTATCAATTGTCTTCTGCTTTGTAGCAGGATTTGTGAGTGCACAGAATATTCAATTGCATTACGATTTTGGTAGTGCTATCTATGATTCTCAAAGTTCAAGACCTAAGATTACTACAACAGTAGAGATGTTTAAAGCCGATGGTTGGGGAAGCACATTCTTTTTCGTTGATATGGATTACAAGGACAGCGGAGTTTTTGGGGCTTACTGGGAAATAGCACGTGAACTGAAGTTTTGGAACGGACCTATATCTGCACATGTTGAGTATAATGGAGGATTGATATCTGGAGGATCTTTTAATAATGCTTATCTTGTTGGTGCTACATATACATGGAATAGTCAAGACTTCTCAAAAGGATTCTCTTTCACTCCTTCTTATAAAATAATACAGAAGAATGACAAACCGCATAATTTCCAACTTACAGCTACTTGGTATATCAACTTCTGTAACAACAAGTTTACATTCAGTGGCTTTGCTGATTTCTGGAAAGAAAAGCATGGAGTTATCAAGGAAGTTACGAACGACGGAGCTGTATGGAAAAATCGTAACTATATATTTCTTTCAGAACCACAATTTTGGGTGAACTTAAATAGTTTCGACAAAATCAGCGATAAGTTGAAGCTAAGCGTAGGAACAGAATGGGAAGTATCATCAAATTTTGGCGTTATGAACGGCTGGAAGTGGATGCCTACTCTTGCTATGAAATGGTCTTTCTGATTTGACATCAATAAAATATTAAGAATATAATGTTAGAAAAACTTTTTGGATTCGATAAGAATGTAACACGGGTACGCACAGAAATTCTTGCAGGTATTACCACATTCTTGACTATGGCCTACATATTGGCTGTAAATCCTAACATCCTTAGTGCAACTGGCATGGACAAGGGAGCATTGTTCACTACTACAGTGATAGCTTCAGCCTTTGCAACTCTTTTGATGGCTTTTTATGCAAAACTTCCTTTCGGATTGGGCCCAGGGATGGGGCTGAATGCATTTTTTGCCTATACTGTATGTCTTACTATGGGTTATACTTGGCAGTTTGCTCTCACAGCTGTACTTATAGAAGGTTTTATATTCATTATCCTTACTATAACCAATCTACGTGAAAAGATTGTTGATGCCATACCTGTGACATTGAAAAATGCAATAGGTGCAGGTATCGGACTGTTCATTTCATTCATCGGTCTGCAGAATGCACATATCATTGTAAATAATGATGCAACACTTGTAGGTATGGGCAATATTACATCCGGTTCGGCTCTTCTTGGTATGATAGGTTTAATTGTGACTTCTGTTTTGCTTATCATGAAGGTAAGGGGTGCACTTTTGTTCGGAATCCTTATAACAACAGTGATAGGTATACCTATGGGTATTACCAAGTTTGACGGTATATTCAGTATACCACCTTCAATAGAACCTATTTTCTGGAAGTTCGAATGGCATAATATCTTTACCAAAGAGATGTTGGTGATTGTATTTACTTTCCTTTTTGTTGACATGTTTGATACAATAGGGACTTTGGTCGGTGTGTCCACTAAAGCTGGTATGATGGATAAAAGCGGTAAGATTCCACACTTGAAGCAGGCCTTCATGGTAGATGCCATTGGTACTACGGCCGGTGCTATGCTTGGTACAAGTACAATCACTACATTCGTAGAAAGCGCATCGGGAGTAGGCGAAGGAGGACGAAGTGGTCTTACTTCGTTTGTTACAGCTATATGTTTCTTGTTGGCTTTGTTTTTTGCACCGTTTTTTCTTGCTGTGCCGGGAGCTGCTACTGCACCGGTTCTGGTTCTTGTAGGACTTATGATGATGACTTCTGTACTTAATATAGACTTCCATGACTATACAGAGGCTATCCCTGCATTTATTTGCATTGTATTCATGCCATTGGCATATAGCATTTCTGATGGTATAGTATTAGGTATGATAAGCTACGTACTTATTAATCTTTTAGCCGGTCAGTATAAGAAACTTTCCATAGGAATGTATATACTTGCAGTAATATTTGTTTTGAAGTTCTTTATGTAATAGTAAAGAGAAAACAATTTTGGTTTGGTTGAAATTTATCCAATAATAGAAAGAGTTCGGTACAAAAAACCGAACTCTTTTTGTTTTCTATTGATTGTTGTTTTGATTAAATTTTGTGGGTGATAAACTTTTATTACATAAGTTCCTTACCGCCTTCAACCTGTTCTATATATATACCTGTAGAATCCGGTTCCCTTCCTCCCAGCAGATGAAGATATGAAATGCCGTGTTCTGTAGAAGTGGTTGTTTTGATACTTCCTTGTTTACGTCCGTCTACATATATAGTGGCACGTTTGTTGTGTTGCCAATGAACCGATATTGTATGCCAAGATTCATCATTGATTCTTAATTGTTTGCGATTCAGAGGTATAGAATACATACACTGATATTTGGCCACTGTGTCTGTAGGGTTAAACCATCGGTCATTCAATATCAGGTCTATATTTTCTGAGCCTTCAGGCAGTTTCATGCTAAGTTTTACAAACCCGTTTTTGGCGGCAGGAAAATTCCAAACGGCTCCTTGATTGTCTTGTAGTAGCGAGTCGTTGGGCTCGTAGCCTAGTTTCATTGCTTTAGCACCGTGGCGGTCTGGATGTGTTGTCAGAATAGGCTCTTCTTGTCTGTTATATGAACAATGTCCCACAATGCCTTTATAGTAGCGGAAAGCCGACCATTGGCTGAGTCCGTCGCTGAAATCATTCGAACGTACAGGCTCATATAGCCAGTCTATATCAAACACCAACAAACGCCTGCACTGGGCATGTTGTCCTGCTGCAACGAGAATCTTGCCGGGCTCTACTTCTACTGCCTGTACCTGATGTACACTTTTGTCTTGTCCCGAAACAGTATTTCCAAAGTTAGAAGAGTTACGTTCAGTATTCAACATAAGTTCACGGAATCCCTTCCATGTCTTTCCGTCATCTTCCGAAATGGCAACATGTACAGCATCACGATTGGTAAACACGTCATCCCACACTCCGGTTGCTGTAGGCAGTTCGGGCAGTGGGGTAGTATTACACCAGAAGAATAATAAACGGCCGTCGTGCATTCGATATAAAGTAGGCATTGTGATGGTTCCATAGAAAGGTGAAGGGGAAGTTTCGCTCCAAGTCTCTCCGCCGTCAGTAGAAAACGACTGATAATGTTTGTCTTGAGCTGTACGTACAATCATCCACAGTCTTCCGTCGTGCAATTCAACTACAGTAGCCTCTACCGCACCATGATTCCAGCGTATGCCTTTATGAAAACCACATTTTTCGTGTTTCGGAACATTTACTTTCTGCGAAATCTTCCAACTCCGTCCGTCGTCGTCCGAATAGTATACATACGCCCCCGAACGGTCTGTTCTGTGTGCAGCAGAAATAATACGTTTCCCACCACGGATAAATATTGGCGGCTTGTTCATTATGCCCAATTCATCATCAATCTTTACAATGGTGCGTCCGCCTTCCAGTCCTCCTTCGGTACGTAGAGCATACACCTTGCCATTACCCGAAAAAATACGGATATATTCTCCGCTCACAGGCGATTTCTGGTCAGCATACGGAAGATCTTTAGGAAGATATTTGGTTTGCCAAGATTTCCCATTGTCCATGCTTGAGAGATACATCGGGCGGTCAGTTGCTGCATTTTCGCCGTAATTATAATGACGCCACTCTCCATTCTCCATTTTAGACAATCCTACGTATGCATCACAAGGTACAACTCCGACTATTACCGGAGCATAAATTTTGTCAAGGTCTGGAATCTCATTCTTGGTCTGTGCTTGCATTAAAGAGCAAGAAACTTGCATTAAAGAGCAAGAAAGACTCAATGCCAGAAAAGCTTTAATAAATAGACGATTTTTCATATAAATGTTTTAATAAATAGCCTGTTGGCTAAATTAATACTTCGTTGAATTTATAGATTTATAGATGAATAAAGTAAATGCCTTATGCCATAAAGCCTAGTTTAAATGACCGCATGAAATAGGTTCATCATGAACGTGATAAATGTTTGTCACGAACGTGATGAATGCTTATCACGTTGCTGATGAATGCTTATCACGGCCGTGATAAAGTCTATGCATGAACGTGCGAAACCTAAAATGACAGTTTTTTATACTGATTGTTTATAGTATAGAAGGGATTTCTGCTTCAATCTTGTTTTCTATATTGTCGGGAAGCTTAGAGAAAAAGTCAAGGCCGGTAATCTTTTCAATGCTGTCTACTGTAACCATATACTTTTTCAGATGTTGTGAACGTGGCTTGTTGTCGAACACAAATCCCATGGCCATAGGTTTCTTGCGGTTGTATATCAGTACAACCTTAAAGAACCTATCTGGTATGCCTACTTTGTTTTTGCCTATTCGTTTAGGTGACTTTGTATCGAATATAGGTCCGCATGATATATATACAGTGCCATATTTAGCAGCCCAACTACGGCAAGTCTCTTCAAGGTCATTCCAGTCTCCACGATTTAAGTTACCTACTTGAGGGCATATGTTGCTCATATAGAAAGATTCTTTCATAGCAGTTTTGCTCCACTTCATATCTGCTGCTGGAGCCATGTGTCCCCTGTCGTATCCGCTTCGTGTGTAGTCGGAGTGTTGCACTCTTGGTTCTGGTAAGTCAGGGTCGGGTACGAATCTGTCAGCTCGTTCGGCTCCCCCCTTTGTCTCTTCTCTTGTCAGTTCCCATGCTACCCAGTTCGGATTCTTGTAGAAAGTGTTATACGATACGGTATATCCGGTTCTTTTCAGTACAAACTCTTTCTGATATAAAGATTTGGAATATACCGGAATTTCCAGATTTAGCTTTATTACATTGTCAGATGATGTATCTGAATTGTCTTCAGTGTCATTGTTTGTTTGTCCTCCAATCTTGTCTTTTATCTGATTGATGACAGGTCCTACATCTTCTTTAGTCTTTGATACAATGTTTTCAGTTATTTTTCCAGCCTTTTCGGCAGCATAGTCGAAAGTTCTTTCAATATTCGTATTCTTTACAATTCCTGATATATCTTTGCCCGAATACATATAGTAGCCAGCTACGGCAATAACAAGCAATGCGAAGAGTATGATTTTCCATTTGCCGTTGCTCTTGTTTTTTCTTTTTTTTCTTTTAGCCATGATTTATTCCAATTTGAATCTTATTCTTAATATATTGTTCTGCTGATTATAGCTTACAATCTTGAATTTCCCTATTTCTGATGTATTCTCTACATGGAGTCCTATGCATAGGCACTCGTCATAATCACCCACCTTTACTATTCTTACGGTATCCGAGGCACCTTCGGGCAGTCGTTTCAGGTCGAATTTGTCGGCAGCTTCAGCCTGTGTGATAAATTCGGTAGTGACAGTAAGATTTTGCTTTATCACATCGTTTACCGTGTTTTCTATTTTCTTGATGTCTTCTTCTGTCATCACATGGTCTAAGGCAAAATCGAGTTTGCTTTTCTTTCTCTCTATATGAGCCGATACAGACCTTCCGCATCCGAAGAGATTTACCATGGTTCTGTTTACTATATGCTCGCAAGTGTGCATAGGAGGATATTCCTGTTTGTTGTGTTCGTTAAGTTCCATTTCTTGTTTTTTTATATTTTGTTACAAACATACAAAAAAATATTGACTGTCATACAGACAATTGTATATTACATATTATACAAGATAGTAGGATTTTGTGTATCTTTGTCCCCACAAAATTTAATTACATTAAATATAGCTGATGAAGAATATCCGTAATTTTTGTATTATAGCACATATCGACCATGGTAAATCCACTTTGGCTGACCGACTTCTTGAGTATACCCAAACAGTAAAGGTAACTGGCGGGCAGATGCTTGATGACATGGATCTGGAACGTGAAAGAGGTATAACCATCAAGAGTCATGCCATTCAGATGGAATATACATATAATGGAGAAAAATATATCCTTAACCTTATCGACACTCCGGGACACGTTGACTTCTCGTATGAAGTGTCCCGCTCGATAGCTGCTTGCGAGGGAGCTCTGCTTATAGTGGATGCTTCGCAGGGAGTACAGGCGCAGACTATTTCAAATCTTTATATGGCCTTGGAACATGACTTGGAGATTATCCCTGTGATGAACAAATGCGATATGGCCAGTGCCATGCCCGAAGAAGTGGAGGATGAAATAATAGATTTGCTGGGATGCAAACGTGAAGAGATAATCCGTGCTTCGGGAAAAACTGGTATGGGTGTTGAAGATATACTTAAAGCTGTGGTAGAGCGTATACCTCATCCAAAAGGAGAGGCCGATGCTCCTCTTCAGGCTCTTATCTTTGACTCGGTGTTCAATTCATTCCGTGGTATCATAGCCTATTTCAAGGTAGTGAACGGGGTTATACGCGCTGGCGATAAAGTGAAGTTCTTCAATACAGGAAAAGAATATGATGCCGATGAAATAGGTGTGCTGAAAATGGATATGGTTCCGCGAAAGGAACTTCGTACTGGTGACGTGGGATATATCATATCTGGAATAAAGACATCGAGGGAAGTAAAGGTGGGTGATACCATCACTCACATCATAAACCCTTGCGATAAGGCTATCGAAGGTTTTGAAGAGGTGAAGCCTATGGTCTTTGCAGGTGTTTATCCTATTGAGGCTGAAGATTATGAAAACCTGAGAGCTTCTTTGGAAAAACTGCAACTGAATGATGCCTCGCTTACATTCCAGCCAGAGTCTTCGCTGGCTCTGGGATTTGGTTTCCGTTGCGGTTTCTTGGGATTGCTTCATATGGAAATCATACAGGAACGACTTGACAGAGAGTTCGATATGAATGTGATAACAACTGTGCCTAACGTATCGTATATGATTTACGACAAGCAGGGCGATGTGCAGGAAGTGCATAATCCTGGAGGTATGCCGGACCCTACTCTTATCGACCATATCGAAGAGCCATATATAGATGCGTCAATAATCACTGCAACAGATTATATAGGCTCTATCATGACATTGTGTCTTGGAAAACGTGGCGAACTTGTGCGTCAGGACTACATTTCAGGCAATCGTGTTGAACTTCACTATAAAATGCCGCTTGGCGAAATAGTGATAGATTTTTATGACAGACTGAAAAGTATTTCCAAGGGATATGCCTCGTTCGACTATCATCAGTCAGGTTTCCGTCCTTCAAAACTTGTCAAGCTCGACATCCTGCTGAACGGCGAGTCGGTAGATGCCTTGTCTACTCTTACTCACTTTGACAATGCTTACGACCTTGGACGTCGTATGTGTGAGAAGTTGAAGGAGCTTATCCCAAGACAGCAGTTTGAAATTGCAATTCAGGCGGCTATAGGTGCTAAGATTATAGCCCGCGAAACCATCAAGGCCGTAAGAAAAGATGTTACGGCCAAGTGTTATGGCGGTGACGTGAGCCGTAAGCGTAAATTGCTTGAGAAACAGAAGAAAGGTAAGAAACGTATGAAGCAGATTGGAACAGTGGAAGTGCCTCAGAAGGCATTCCTGGCTGTACTGAAACTCGATTGACAGGAAGAAATAGAATAAAACAATGAAGAACCGTGCCAGACAATATAGTTTTAGGACCGGTTCTTTTTGTTTGTAGATAGTTTTGCTTATATTTGTACGTATATTATAATAACATAAAATACTTATATACTATGTATACTATTCAAGCTAATCAGTCGGGCACAAGAAGCCTGAACGTTTCGGAAGAAAACTTACAGACTATAGAAAAATATTCATTGTTTCAACAGCTAATTGACAGCAACGGAATAATAGATGAAAGCGTATTGGAAAAACTGAAACTGAACCTCCGTTCTCTTATAGGCTCGGCTGAAGAAGACTGCAAGGAACTGCTGGATTTGTGTCTTAATGTGATATATCATGACAATATGAAGGCTTTCGGACTCCATCAGTTGATTATGCTATATATCAAGTGGGAGAGAGAAAGGGGAAATATAGAAATTTAAATCAATAATAATTATTATAAAGAATAAGATTTTGGAATGTTGATTGTCAATGTTCCAAAATCTTATTCTTTATAAACTTTAATATAACATATATCTTTTGAAAAAATATAATTTGACTGACTGGCTGCCTACTACCAGGAAAGAGGTAGAAATGAGAGGATGGGATACACTTGATGTTATCCTGTTTAGCGGAGATGCTTATGTGGATCATCCTTCATTTGGAGCGGCAGTGATAGGAAGAATTCTTGAATCTCAAGGACTTAAAGTTGCAATAGTTCCTCAACCAAACTGGCGCGATGATCTTCGTGACTTCAAGAAACTGGGAAAACCAAGACTCTTCTTCGGTGTTTCTGCCGGATGTATGGACAGCATGGTAAACAAATATACTGCCAACAAACGTTTGCGTAGCGAGGATGCCTATACTCCCGACGGACGGCACGATATGCGTCCAGATTATCCTACTATAGTCTATTCGCAGATACTCAAAAGGTTGTATCCTGATGTGCCTGTTGTGATTGGAGGTATTGAGGCTTCGTTGCGTCGACTCACTCATTATGACTACTGGCAAGATAAAGTAAGTCAGTCTATTCTTGTAGATTCGGGTGCAGATCTTCTTATATATGGTATGGGAGAGAAACCTCTTACAGATTTGTGCAAGCGAATGGAGGAATCTTTAGTTATTCCTCATGACGTACTACAGACAGCTTATTTGTGTAAGAAAGATTCTTTTGTTCCTGACGAAAGAGATTTGTGGCTTAATTCTCACGAAGAATGTATAAAGAACAAGAAAAAACAAGCCGAAAATTTCAGATATATAGAGGAAGAATCGAATAAGTATGAAGCGCAACGAATTGTGCAGGAGACTGGAAAGGTTATTGTTGTTGTAAATCCTCCTTTCCCTCCTATGACACAGGGAGAACTGGATATGTCTTTCGATCTTCCGTACACACGCCTTCCTCATCCTAAATATAAGGACAAGCGTATACCGGCATACGAAATGATAAAATTTTCGGTAAATCTGCACAGAGGTTGCTTTGGCGGTTGTGCCTTCTGTACTATATCTGCACATCAGGGAAAGTTCATCGTAAGCCGAAGTAAGGAAAGTATTGTAAAAGAGGTGAAGACCATAATAGAGATGCCCGATTTCAAGGGGTATCTGAGTGATTTGGGAGGACCTTCGGCTAATATGTATGCCATGCATGGAAGGGATGAAAAGATGTGTCGTCGATGCAAGAGACCGTCTTGCATTCATCCTAAAGTATGTCCTAACCTGAATACTGACCATACTGCACTTCTTGATATATATCGCACCGTGGATGCCTTGCCTGGAATAAAGAAAAGTTTCATAGGAAGTGGGGTGAGGTATGACTTGCTTTTGCATGAAAGCAAAGATCCGTCAGCTAACAGAAGTGCTCAGGAATATACAAAGGAACTTATTCTGAATCATGTGAGCGGCCGACTGAAAGTGGCTCCCGAACATACTAGCGACAAGGTGCTTTATATGATGCGCAAACCTCCTTTTGAGCAGTTCGAGAGATTCAAGAAGATATTCGACAGACTGAATAAGGAGCATAATATGCGACAGCAGATAATACCATATTTTATAAGTAGTCATCCGGGATGCACTGCCGAGGATATGGCCGAACTTGCCGTAATAACCAAGCGCCTTGACTTTCATCTGGAACAGGTACAGGATTTTACTCCTACACCTATGACTGTAGCTACCGAATCATGGTACACTGGTTTTCATCCATATACTCTTGAGCCGGTTTTCTCGGCCAAGAGTCAAAGGGAGAAGCTTGCTCAAAGAATGTTTTTCTTCTGGTATAAGCCTGAAGAGCGAAAGGCTATAATCAATGAACTAAGAAGAATGGGAAGAAATGACCTTATAGATAAGTTGTATCAAAAGAGGTAATTATGCTTAGTATAATGGTACAAATGGATATTTTGTCTGGAATGACTTTATAGACTATATTCATTTGTATCATATATATATTAATTTCACATCAGTACTTTTGTAACCATAAATTCTATAATTATGAAACAGATATTTATCTTGTTTATTTTGCTTAATTCGTTTATAAACTGTTATGGTAGCATATTTCAGTCTTTTTATTCTGTAAGAGACGGTCTGCTAAGTAATACTGTTGACTATATTACCAAAGATTCTTTAGGCATTATGTATATTTCAACATCAGAGGGGTTGATGTTATTTACAGGCTCTGATTTTTTGCTTCCTCAGTTTTCAAAAGAGATAGGTACTGTATCTTTTGTCAGGTCTATAGTTCAATTGAATTCTGAAAATCTGTTAATCAGCAGTACTGACTATGGTTTGATGTTATATAACAAAAAGAGTCAGAAGGTAAAAAGAATCAGTAATTATCCACTTTTGAAAGAGATAGTGGGTATGTATAAGGATACTAGAGGAGTTGTTTGGTTTGCTTCTTATAGTGGAAAGATATGGTATATAGATAATTATCGTGATATAATAGACGATGTGGTGAACTTGAATTTTGTGGAAGTAGACTATATTTTTCCTAAAATAAAAAAGATAGGATGTATATCGGATAAGATATTCGTATGTTCCTCGAATAATGAGTTTTTCTTTTTGGACTATAGTACAAAAAATGTCAAAATAGAGCATATACCACTTCCTGAAAATATAAACGAAGTATTCTGTGCTGTTCCTATGAATGATGATAAAGTGATTATAGGAACAGATAATGGTGCTGTTTTTATAGTACGGTCAGAAGATGGTTCATATCATTGTGGTAATGATATATTGAAAGGAAAGGTTGTGAGATGTATAGAGAACACAGATAATGGAGTGTTTCTTGGAACAGAGGGAGACGGATTGTATGTATATAAAAATTCGAAGGCAGAAAAATTTATATTTAATAATAAGAAAGGGAATAATCCTGATTATATAATATCGTCTTATTATGATGATAATGGATGTTTGTGGCTGGGGAGCTGGAATTGTGGCATGGTATGTCTGAACATGGATGACGGTAACTTTAAAATTATATATAATTCTGAAGATTCGTATTCACCGCTTTACAACTGGTGCCTTGAGTCTTTTCCCAATGACTCTGTGACTTATGTAGGTACTCATAGTATGGGGCTGGCTTACTTTACTCCTTATATGGGAAAATATAAGGTTCTTGACAGAAAGTATCCTTTGATAAAAAGCCTATATGCAGATTCCATATCAAAATGCTTGTATGTAGGAACATTTGGAGCAGGCTTGAGGGTTTATGATATTAAAAACAGATCTTATAAGGATACATATATTAAAGAAATAGAAAATGAAAGGATTTATGTTATCTATCCATATTCTGACGACAAACTGTTGATTGGAACTTCAGGTAAAGGCTTATGGTTGTATGACAAAATATATGAAACATCTGTTCATGTAAATATTCCGTTTGTATATGGAAATCTGAATATAAGAGATGTGAAACCTAATGTCAAGACAGGAGGATTATGGATAAGTACTTATAATAATGGGCTTTATCATATTAAGTTGAATCCGGATGGCAGTTATTCGAATTTCTTTCATATAGAATCTTATGAAAATGATGTGCTGCATCCTATCAGTATTTTAAATGATGATGAAAATACTTTTCTTGCAGCGGAAAATGGTTTATACAAGATAATTACTGACAAAGCGGATTATAATGTAAAACGTATTTCCAGAATGGAGGGATTAAGATTGAATAAGATTATCAAGCTTGGTTCAGAGCATTATATAGTATCTTCTCATTCAGGACTTTATTTTCTTGACAGAAAGTTTGAGATATTGAGTGTCTTAAGTAAAGGAGAAACTATAAGTGATGTAAGATATAATGTGTTTACTAAACATCTTGAAATAGCAGGAACGGATAATATAATATTATTACAAGGTAATGATTTGTATAATAAGTCTCAGTTTGCAAATCTTTATTTACGTTCTGTCTCTGTTAATGGAGAAATATTGACAGCTGATGGCTATAATAATTATATAAAGCAGTCGATACAGTATGCTGATAAAATTTTATTGTCACCTAATGACAATAACTTGAATATAGTTCTCTCTTGTATTTTGTATAATAAGTTGTTGTCTACTTGTATTTATTATAAGATGGAAGGACTTGAAAGCAAGTGGAATAAAATGTCAGATTCTGATACTTCAATCAGTTATAATGGTATACCTGCAGGTGAATATAAGTTAAGGATAAGGGTACAGAGCATTGATAATATAAGTAATGAAAGGATTTTGGCTATAGAAAAATCTGAGTTTTGGTATAAAACCAAACAGGCTTTTTTCTTGTACATAATAATCGTGTTGGCTTTTGTTGTATATTTAATTCTCAAGATAAAGAGTAAGGAGAAGATTAAATATTTCAATAAAGTTCAGCAAATAGAGGAAGAGACAAAGTTGGAGGTGTATAATCAGAAGTTACGGTTCATTACTAATATATCGCACGATCTTAAGACTCCACTTACTTTGGTCTTGTCTCCTCTTAATGATATGGTAGGTATGACTGATATGCCAGACAAGTTCAAGCCAAGACTTCATTCTATGATACTTAATGGTAATAATCTATTGAAAAAGATAAATAAGATTATTAACTATAAAGATATGGAGTTGTATGATGGGAGTGATGTTGAGTTGGAGGATTATAATCTTCAGCAGTTGGGATATGAAATTGTAATGCCATTTAAGTCATATGCAGAATCTTTGGGGATAGAATTGGAATATGATTTTACGGCACTGCAAGATTCTATGGTTATAATAAATACAGACAAAAATAAATTTGAGTCTGTAATGGAAAATATTATATCAAATGCAATAAAATATACAGCTAAAGGAGGAAAGGTTAAAGTAAGTATAGTTTCGGATTCTTCTATGGCTAGAATTACAGTTTCTGACACAGGTAGAGGTATCCAGGGAAATGACCTGCCTCATATTTTTGACAGATATTATTGTGCAAAAGGAAATGATGAAGGTACAGGTATAGGTTTGTATCTTGTAAAGAAGTATGTTGATGTTTTGGGTGGAGATATAAGTATAGACAGTGTAGTAAACAAGGGTACTGTCATTGTTGTGAATTTTTCTATATGTGTAAAACAATCGGCCGACAGCACTGTGTATCAAAATACAGGACATGAGGCGAATGATATGAAAATACTTTTTGTAGAAGACAATTATGATTTAAGGAATTTCTTTGAGGAGGGTTTTGTGGGACAATATACTGTTTTTACAGCTTCTTCGGCTGATGAAGCCATAGATATAGCAAAACAGGAATTGCCTGATATTATAGTATCCGACTATATGATGCCAGGTACTGATGGAATAGAATTATGTAGAATACTGAAGAATGATATTCTGACATCGCATATCCCGTTTGTAATATTGTCTTCTCTTAATACTGAAGATTTTCGGACCAATTGTTGGAAAGGTGGAGTAGATTTGGTTGAAGAAAAACCTTTTAAAACGGATGTTCTTAAGATAAAATTTGCTGCGCTTATAAAAAATAGGATAATTCTGAAAAACAAGTATCAGTATCCTGTTACTAAAATAGATAAAATAAAGGTTGAGAATGAATTGACAGAGTATGACAAGATATTTATTGATGACTTTAATTCTGCAATAGAAAGGAATATTGAAAATTCGGATCTTTCTATAGAGGAAATAGCTGTATCAATGAAAATGACCCATGACCAATTATACCGAAAAGTTAAGGCTTTGACAGGAGTATCTGTCAATCAGTATATAAGATCATTCAGACTAAGAAAGGCTGCAAGGATGATGTGCGAAAACGGTTGTTCTGTTACTGAAGTATTGTATACAGTAGGATTCAGTAACCCCTCATACTTTACAAAGTGTTTCAAGAAGGAATTTGGTGTGTTGCCGTCCGATTATATAGAGCAAAACTCTTGAATTCCGAATTTGTTTTATAGTTTTCCGATTATGTATTATCGAAAAAGAAAATTGTGCTAATAATAAACAGTGTCTCTATATACATTTGTGGTATAAATAATTACAACCATGAAGAGACATAAAAGTTATTTTTTACAATTAAGTATTACTGGATTATTAAGTTGCTCGTTGGCAGCTTATGCACAGGATGTCAATCAGGCGGATAAAGATTTTTATGCAGAGATAGCTTCCAAGAATATTTCTTTGCAGGATGGTCGTCAGATGGAAAGGATAATGCCTGTTGACTTGCCTGAATATCCTTTGTTGGGATGGAGTGGCAATAATTCATATTATTATGATAGGATTCATAAGATTACTACTCAAAGTGAGATAAAATCGGAACTTAAAAAGTTAAAGGAGAAATATGCTCCGTTTATAAAGGAAGTAGCTCCAGAAATGAAAGAGAAAAGACAATCTTTCAGAATAGAGAAAATGCAGTTCCGCTATGAAACGAAGGAAGACTTGGATGATTTTCAATCTATAGTAGATGGCAAGGGAGAGTGGAAAAATATAGAAATGCCATATTATCATGGTCCGCAAGGTATATCTACTGCATGGTACAGGCAGGAAATAGAAATACCGGATGATATAATGAATATGCCTTCTGTATATCTTCATTTTAATGGGTCTGATTATTATACGGATGCTTATATTAATGGTCATCATGTAGGATACCATGAGGGTATGCTTGATGAATTTGAATTTGACATCAAACCTTATCTTAACCCCCAAAATAATATATTGCTTATACGTGTCAGAAATGATTATTCAATGCTTGGAGGTGAGGGAACTCCGAGAAGATGGGGGAATAAGCTTGCTGCAAGTAATTGTCCTGGGTGGGATGATCCACAAACGGGATGGACATGTTGTCCTGCTGGGTATGGGGTATACCAAGATGTATATGTAGAAGGAAGAAGTATACCTTATATACACGATATCTTCTGCAGACCTATTATTGACGAAGGTTCTGTAGAACTATGGACTGAGATTGACTTGACAAATGGAGAATTGGCGGATTCACTTGTCATGAAATATAGTCTTTATGGTCAGAATTTTTCTGAAACGGTAGTAGAAAACAGTAATGAAACAGTGGCTGTGGAAGGTGGACGTATCCTCAAAAAAGTAAAAATCAAAATACCTGAAGAAAAGTTGAGGCTTTGGACTCCGGATAGTCCTTGGTTGTATCAGATACAGGTTTCTTTGTATGACAATGAAGGTAAAGAACTTCTTGACAATATGAAGAGACAGTTTGGTATGCGTGAGTTTGTTATAGACAAGACTTCTAAGCCTAAGGGAAGAATGTATCTAAATGGAAAGGAAATTCGTTTGCGAGGTACAAATACAATGGGATTTCTACAGCTGGATGTAATGCGTCATGATTGGAGACAGTTGGAAGATGATCTTTTGCTGGCTAAACTCACAAACATGAACTTTATTCGTACTACTCAACGTATAGTACAAAAAGAGGTATACGAAATGGCAGACAAAGTCGGTATGATGATGCAGGCCGATATGCCTTTGTTTGCATATGTCAACCAAAAACAATATCCTGAGATATTGAAGCAGTCATCTGGTATAGAACGTGTGTTGAGAAATCATCCTTCTGTAATAATGATGTCATATCTAAACGAACCGATGGCAGAGGTAAAGCCTCATGCTATAAGCAGATATGCATATGAAAAACTGTTTGATGCATTGGATATAGTTGTACATAATGAGAACCCTGATAGGGCAGTAAAATATATTGACGGTGATTATCAGCCACCTAGCAATGGATATCCTGATAATCATTGCTATAATATTTGGTATGACGAACATGGAGTGTCATTGGATACTTTATCAAGAGGCGGATGGATGGCAGTAAGTAAAGGTTGGATGTATGGATGCGGTGAGTTTGGAGCCGAAGGGTTGGATTCTGAAGATTTGATGAAAAGACGTTATCCTAAAAAGTGGATCGATAATAAAGAAGATGGTACTTGGACTCCAGAGAAACTGCATGGAGAGTCTACTAATGCACAAACATGGGGAAAGCACTGGGATTGGTTTGAGACCCAGTCAACTATGAGAGACTGGGTTAATGAAAGCAGAAAACATCAGGAGTGGGGAGTAAATAAAGTTGCAAGAGCTTTCAGACGTATGCCAAGGATGAACTCTTTTGCTATACATCTTTTTATTGACGCATGGCCAAATGGATGGATAAAGGCTATTGTAGATTGCGAACGTAATGTTAAGCCTGCATGGTATGCTTATAGGGATGCACTTACACCTCTATCTGTGCAGATAGTACAGGAAAGGACACAATTCTATTCTGGAGAAAAATTTAACTTCCCTATATGGATTTGTAATGATACTCATGATATTCCTAATGCAGAATTGAGATATGTGATGGAGCAGGATGGTAAATGTATAGGTTCTGGGAGTGTAGATGCTTTGATTCCGGATGTGAAAGAAGGAGCAAGATATCAGGGAGTATTACCTGTTTCTTTCCCTATAGTAGATAAGAAGTCTAAGATATGTCTAAGAATTGCAGTTTATGACAAAGATGAAAGAAAATTTCTTCATGAGGATATTGCAGAATTAGAATTATATCCTTCAAAGAAGATTTATAATAATACAAAGGTTTACATGCTTGGTTCATCTGATGATGCTGTTTCTGTTGTCGATTATTTTGGAATGGATAAAGTCCTGAGTATAGATGATATTAAAGAAAAGGGTATTATTATGGTTTCTGATGATTTCATATCTGACAAGAATTTTGACATTATAATGAATATGGTAGAGTCTGGTTCGAAAGTGATATTCTATAAATCATCGTTGGATGATAATTTAGCTGGCTTGTTGGACATAGATTCACGTTTCCAAGAGGATGATAGCTGGATAGTATTCAGAAATATCGGTTTAAAATGTTTTGATGGAAGTTCGTCTACAGACTTGAAATATAATTACTCTTCAGTATTGGATAGACCGGAAAGACACTTTTTTATGAATTTCGATAATGATGGAGAATATATTCCAGTGCTTACTCATAATAATAAAACTATTGTAGGTACTAGAAAGTATGGAAAAGGGCAGATTATAATCTGCGGACTAAAGTTAAAAGGTAAACTTGATACAACTCCTTTGATGTCAGAGATGGTTTCTTTCTTGTTGAATTTATAATTGGTATTACAAACACTGGTATCAGCATATATATGTTGGTACCAGTAATTTATATAATCTTAATATCTTTAATATGAGCTTTTTAAAATACTTGTTTTTATTTTTGTTTATAGTAAATGGCTTTCCGTCAGTTTCTAAAGATTTTTCAAGGTATAATGTAGTTTGGTATTCTCCCTCAAAAGATGCCTCGGGAACAATGCCTATAGGAAATGGAGATATGGCTGCTAATGTATATGCAGTAGAGAATGGAGAATTGTACCTATTGTTGTCAAAGAATGATGCATATAATTATTGCGGCGATTTGTTCAAGACAGGTAGGGTGAAAATATCATTAAATCCAAATCTTTTTAAGGGGTATAAGAACTTTGTTCAGGAGCTTGACATTAATACAGGAGCTATAAATATAAAGAGTGATGATACAGAAATCTCAATATGGATTGATGCTAACTGTCCTGTATGTCATGTTTCCGTAAATAGTAGTAGAGTACTTGATGTTTCGGTTGAGCATGATTTATGGACAAGATTTGATCATTGTGTATATAATACGTTCAAAAATAAAGATGAAAAATCTGATGATATAGATTATGGTGCAACAACTCAAGATACCGTTGTAGATATTCATGACGGTTTGATGTGGTTTTTCAATGTAGGTGATAAGTCTGTATATGAAAATGACTTGAAGTACTATAATGTAGAATATCTGTCTGATAAATTTGAAGACCCATTTCAATATAATGTTTTCGGTAATTATGTAAAATCAGATGAACTTTCTCTCAAAAATGGTAAACTTACAGGTAAATCAAAAAATATTGACATACGGATTTATTCTTTGACAATGAAAACAAAGGATGTTTCGAAATGGATAGATGAGATAAAGAGAATTTCAAATAGCCATGATAGTTATAAACACTCATGGAAACAGCATTGTAAATGGTGGAATGAATTTTGGAATCGTAGTTGGATAATGTCATCCGATAGTAAATTACCAGAAAATGAGCGTGAAGTGTTATATGGAGAACATAGTAATGGCAAGCGTCAAGAAAAGGACATAGCTGCCTTGATATCTCAGAATTATCAGATGTTCAGGTATTTTATGGCAACCCAGGGGAGAGGGGCGGTTCCTGTAAAATTTAATGGAGGATTGTTTACTCAACAACTTCTTCTTTCTTTTGAAGACAAGACAAAGAGAAGTGGCGATAAAGATACTTTAAGGTACGGATTGCTTTCTCATCCTGATGATAGACTATGGGGGAGGAGATTTACGTTTCAGAATCAGAGGCATCTGTATTGGCCCCTATTAGGAAGCGGTGATACAGATTTGATACGACCGTTTTTTGACTATTACTTCAATTTGCTTCCACATAGAAAAGCCGTGACAAAGGAGTGGTTTGGGCATGATGGTGCGTATCTTAGAGAAAATATAGAACCTACTGGTATGGAAAGAGACTGTGGAAATATTGGTAAACCATTAAAAGCAGAACCGGGAACTATGGCAGGTCACTATCATGATATGTATTTTACCAGTACTTTAGAACTTCTTGCAATGATGATAAACTATGCTGAATATACTAAAGATAACCACTTTGTGGAAAAACAATTACTTCCATATGCCAGAGAAGCTATTAGATTTTATATTAATCATTATAAAAAGGACGAAAGAGGGAAATTGGTATTAGATCCGGCTATGGTTCTTGAAACATTCTGGAAAGCTAAGAATCCGGCTCCTGATATATCTGGGCTTACTTATTGTGCAAAAAATCTTTTGCGATTAAAATACGGGAATGATGATGATTGTAAATTATGGAATAATATTTTAATGACACTTCCCCAAATTCCATTGTCAACATATGATGGCAAACAGTTTATATTACCTGCTGAGGAGTATGAATATAAAAAGAATGCCGAGAATGGTGAGTTATACCCAGTATTTCCTTTCAATCTTTATGGAAAAGCATATGGCAATGAAGATATTGCTATAAACACAATGGATAGAAGGACAGTAAAAGATGCATTTGGATGTGCTTGTTGGACACAAGATCAGATTGATTGGGCATATTGTGGAGATACTATAAAAGTTGTTGAAGGTCTTGAAAAGCGTTTTAAATTGTCGTCAACTCAATGCCGGTTCCCGTTGTTCGGTAGAGAAAATCCGGATTCATGTCCTGATTTTGACCATTTCGGTTCAGGCTCGTTTGCATTTCAAAGGATGCTTGTACAAGAAACTCCAAATAGAATTTATCTTTTTCCTGCATGGCCTTTGTCATGGGATGTTGATTTCAAAATTCATACATCACATGGTGTTGTAGAGTGTAAACTGAAGGATGGTAAGATTATAAAATTAAAAACATCTTCAAAAACTAGTCGTAAAATACTATATATACCCGAAGACTTGTTATGAATTGATAATCAGTGCTATATGGAATTATAAGTTTTTATATAATACTTGCTTTCCGAATTTGATATACTGATAAACCGAAAATGTGCTACCGTTTTCCTGTTTTGTGACAATGTAATATGTTGCTTCAAGGTAGTTTTGCATAACGAAAAATTTAAATTTAATATGTATGAATAATTTAATCTTAACATCTACTTTGATGCTTGCTATAAGTTCACCTTTGGCAGCTCAGAATCAAATGTCAGTCAATGGTACTGTTAAAGATCAAACCGGTATGACTTTACCTGGTGTAAATGTCCTTAATACAACTAACAATACTGGTACAATTACTGATTTTGATGGTAACTATGTATTGAGCGCCAAAAAAGGTGACAAACTTCGTTTTTCATATATAGGTATGAAAGACTTCATTATTACAGTAACAAGTGAGAAAGTTAATGTAGTGTTGAAAGAAGAATCAAAAGTTCTTGAAGATGTTGTAGTGATAGGTTATGGTACTTCAAAGAAAAAAGATTTGACAGGAGCTGTTGCGTCAATAAAACTTGAGGATTCTCCTACTTTGATGATGCCTAATACAAATGTATTGGAGAATTTGAAAGGACAGTTGCCTGGAGTTAATATTGGAATGACTTCTTCTGCAGGTGGTACTCCAAGTTTTTCTATTCGCGGACAAAATTCTATTAATGCAGGAACATCACCGCTTGTTGTTGTGGATGGTATTATTTTTGAAGGTAATTTTAGTGATTTAAATCCACAGGATATCGCTTCAATAGATATTCTAAAAGATGCAAGTTCTACAGCTGTTTATGGATCTCGTGCGGCAAATGGTGTTATTCTTATAACAACTAAACGTGGAAAGACAGATAAACCACAAATGAATTTTAATATGAATATTGGAGTTCAAACATGGACACGCAAACCTAAATTGATGAATGGTGCTCAATCTAATCAGTTTGCTATAGATAAGGCTAAAGATCAAGGTTATGTGGGTGGTGATTTAGAATTGAAAAATATTTTACGTCCTAAAGAATATGCAGCTTATGAAGCAGGTTCTGAAATAAATTGGATGGATGAAACCACTCGTAATGCCTTAACTCAAAACTATCAATTAAGTGTTTCTGGTGCAAGTGATAAGTTCAATTATTATATCTCGGGTAACTATATGAATCAAGAGGGATTGATGATTGGCGATGATTATACGCGCGCTTCTGTTTTAGCTAAAATGGAAGCTAATCTGAATAAGTATATAAAAGTTGGAATTAATGCATCTGGGTCTTGTAGGGATTATTCTGGTGTTGGCCCAAGTATGTATCAAGCTACATATATTAGTCCATGGGGATTTATGAATTCTACATTTGATAACTACTCTAATTGGTTGGAAAGATATCCAGGTGGTAATACAACATGGGAGAATCCGTTATGGAGTTCTTTTGCTGTAGATGATAAAGATATCAGATACAATGCTTCGTTAAAAGGATTTTTAGATATTCGTTTGCCTTGGATTGAAGGATTGACTTGGAAACTGAATGGAGCTTATAATGTAGGAACTACTCAGCAGGCTAGATTTACCCACGAAGACCACTATGTAAATACATTGAAGGAGAGTGATATGGCTAATCCTGCACAATTCTTGTATCAAGCTAATGGATATTCAAAGGACTCTAATAGACGTAGTTGGTTGATTAATCAGATTTTGAACTACTCTCATTCTTTTGGACAACATAAGATAGATTTGACTTTTATGTCAGAAAGGCAAAGAAGCCATAGTTATGGAGTAAATGCAAGCGGACGGGATTTTACGCAAGCTGGTACCACAACTCTTGGTTATAATTCATTGGAAATGGGTGATACAAATAAACGTGGAGTAGATACATGGAAGAATTATGAATCGGCTTTGGCATACATGATTCGTGCTAATTATGTATGGAAAGGTCGTTATCATGCTTCAGCCAGTTTTCGTCGTGATGGAAGTTCTGTTTTTGCTGAAGGACAGAAATATGGTAATTTTGCATCGGCCGCTGTAGCTTGGACTATTTCTGAAGAGAATTTTCTAAAAAAAATAGAATGGATAAATTATCTGAAGTTACGTTTTTCATACGGTGAGAATGGAAACCCTTCTATTAGTGCTTTCCAGACATTTCCTAAAGTGGGAATGAGTGATTATATTTTTGGAACAGATTATGTGAAGACGATGTATCAAAGTTCTTTAGCAAATAAAGCATTGGGATGGGAACGAACAAAATCTTTTAATATTGGTGTAGACTTTGGATTTTTTAATGATCGTCTGACAGGTAATGTAGAATATTATAATTCTAAAACAAATGATTTGCTAGTCTCTCGCCGCTTGCCTAGTACGTCAGGGTATGGAAGCATACTTGATAATATGGGACAGGTTGCTAACTGGGGACTTGAATTCAGTTTGCATTCTCGTAATATTGAAACAAATAATATATCTTGGACTACAGATCTTTCTTTTTGGATGAATCGAAATAAAATAGTAAGTCTTTATGGTCTGGATAGTGATGGAGATGGTCGTGAAGATGATGATTTAAGCAATGGTTGGTTTATAGGTAAATCATTAGGAGCTGTATACAATTATAAAACAGCAGGTATTGTACAAAAAGACGATAAGGAATATATGGATAAATATCACATGGCTCCAGGTGATGTTAAAATTGTGGATTTAAATGGTGATGGGAAAATTACTCCTGATGATAAAACGATATTAGGATACTCTAAACCAAATTTCACTATGAATATGCGTAATACTATTACATATAGAAATTTTATGCTTTCTTTTAGTTTGGATTGGCTTGCTGGTGGAGGAAAGAATAATTATTTGCTTACTGAAAACGCTAAAGGAATGAATCCTGGACAAATGGGCTCTAATGTCTGGTTAGCTGATAAGCAATATTGGACACCTGAACATCCTGTAAATGATATTCCTCGTGCAAGTTATAATAATGAATATAAACATGGATTTTATCAGTCGAGAGAATTTCTTCGCTTGCAGGATTTGACATTGAGCTATACATTAGGTAATAAATTTCTGGAAAGAGTAAAAATAGTTTCTAATGCAAAATTATTTGTGAGTGGAAAGAACCTTATTACATTTACTAATTGGGATGGTTTGGATCCTGAGGCGACCCAAAGAATAGGAGAAGGAAGTCCTAGCTTTAAAACGTTTAGTGTTGGTATGAATATTTCATTTTAAAATAGTTGATTATGAAAAATATATTAAATAAAGTTGCCATTTGTTGTGCTGGCCTATGTGTGTTTACAGCTTGTAATGATGATGCTTTCTTGCATGAAAAAACTGAAGATTTTATTACAGTCGATAATGCTTATTTGAATGCTGAGCAGTTTCGTACAGGTATAGGTCAGATGTATCGACAACTTCGTGGTATGTATAATAGTGGTGATACAAGAAATGATTGGGTTTTAATGGGAGTTGGTATGGATGTGTTTACAACCTCTACAGTCGATGACAATGCTTCTCAGCCAGAGTTTAATGATTGGAGAAAAGTCAATTCACAAAATTCTATAGCTAATAAATGGTGGAAATTTGGATATGATGTGATAAAGAATTGTAATGAATTGCTATTTCAAACAGATAAAGACAAAGTTAAGTGGGGAAAAGTCGGAGAAAAAGAAGAAATACAAGCAGAAATTAGATTTTTTCGTGCTTTTGCCTATCGTTGTTTGGCAAATATTTTTGGAGGAGTTCCAATTTTAGAGAATCCCATAGATCATCCTACTTTAAATTTTGTTAGAGCTACAAGGAAAGATGTATATGAATTTGCTATTGAAGATGCAATTTTTGCATCTAAAAACCTTCCTATAAAGATAAAGAAAGACGGACAGGTAGTACGTGCAACAGCTGATCATTTGTTATCTGAATTGTACATTGCTTTATCTGATAATGGAGGTGAAAAATCTTATGACAAGGCTATTGAAGCAGCTTCTCGTATAATTAATGGAACAGATGGAGATTACGGATTGATGAAAAGTCGATTTGGTCGTAGAATGAATGAAACAGATAAAGGTAAAGATGTGTATTGGGATTTGTTTCGAATGGGAAATCAGAACTATTTAGAGGCTGGAAATAAAGAATGTTTGTGGGCTATTCAGTTTGAATATAATACACCTGGAGGTACGAATACTTTTGATAGACCTTTGTTTGAACGACATTTCTGGCCTAATTTTTGGCAAAAATCTAAATTTGGATATAATGGAGTTGCTAGAGATAATACAGGACGTGGTGTAGCTTATGTACGTCCGGCAGACTATATTATTTATGGCATTTGGAATAAATGTGGTGGTGATACGCGTAATTCTGAAGCCAATATAATTAGAAAACATTATGCTCCTTATGTAATTAAAAATGGAGTAGAAGTGCCAGATTATGACACAATATATACTACACCTGTTGAAATAGATGGCAATATTATAGATGTTAAAATCAAACCTGGAGAGGAAATAAAGAAAGAATGGCTTACATCTGCTAATGATACTATGAGCTCTTATTTTCCACGTTTCTTTAAGTTTGGTACAGATAAGCATATCAATGGAATACCTGATAATGGATTTGTTCCTGACTGGTATGTTTTCCGAGTAGCTGAAACATATTTACTTCGTGCTGAAGCTTATATGAAAGAAGGAAATCTTGCTGCTGCTGTTGCTGATATAAATAAGGTTCGTTCTAGGGTCAATGCTCGTTTGATTGATGTATCCGAATTGGATATTGATTTTTTGTTAGATGAACGTACACGTGAATTGTTGGGAGAAGAGCAAAGGTTTATGACCCTTTCTCGTATGGGTAAGGTTTATGAACGTACAAAAAAATATGGTAGGAATCATTCTGCTGCAACAATACAGGAATACAATAATTTATTACCTATACCACAATCTGCTATAGATGCAAATCTTGAAGCTGAATTGAAACAGAATCCAGGATATTAAGATCTTTGTAATTATAAATATTAAGAGTAAAAGAATTAGTCTGAAAAACATATTTCGTGCTATATTCTTTTACTCTTATATGGTTTAACTTTGTAATGAATATCTATTGAATTATTATGAAAGCTTTAAATTTAGCATGTAGTATTTTTTCGTTTGGAATACTTATGTCGTGTTCCAATGAGATGGTGTTGTACGTTGATTCTTCTTCAGAAACATTAAATGAGGTCGGAAGTATTGATGCTCCTTATAAAAATATAGGGAAGGCTTTGGAGTACGTAAAGTCTAGAAGGAATCAAGGGCATAATGAAAGTGTGAAACTGGTTTTACGTTCTGGTAAATATTTTTTTGATAAAGGATTTGTTTTTGATGAATCAATGTCCGATATTTCAATTTCATCCTACCATGATGAGAAAGTTATATTTTCAGGTGGAGTTGATTTGCCTTTGGATAACGTCAGTGATGGTAAGATTGGAGATACAGATGTTTTGTATGTTGATTTAAGTAAAGTCTCTATTTCCGATTATGGAAGAATAAAGAATGTAGGCTTTTCTCGTCCTTCACAAAGTTCTTTTGCAGAACTTTTTGTAAATGGAGAGTCTATGCATCTGTCGCGCTGGCCTAATGAAGGAATGATTCGTATGGGTAAGATTATAGATAAAGGTTCTGTCCCAAGATATGATGACTTTGAAAATCGTGGAGCAATAATGGAATATGATTCTTTACGTATATCCAAGTGGGAATTCAGACCGGATATGTGGATGAGTGGGTATTTCAATGCTGGATTTGCCGATGATGCATTGATGATTAAAGAACTGGATAAAAAAAAGAGATGTATTAAAACTGATGGTGCCACATTGTATGGATTTAATTCAAACCATCCATGGAATAAATGGTATGCTTTCAATATAAAGGAGGAATTGGATGCTCCGGGCGAATATTATTTGGATAAGCAGGAACGGAAATTGTACTTTATACCTCCGGTAGAAAAAATGGAATCATTGTCTTTATCTGTTTTGGAACAGCCTTTCTTTGATATTTGGAAAGCAAAGGATGTTACAATAGAAGGTATTGATTTTGAATGTTCAAGGTCTGTAATGATTTCTTTATGTGAGACGGAAAATGTCAATATTAGTAATTGTAAATTTACCAATGGTGGCAATTGGGCTATAATGATAGGTATGGGTATAGAGCCTTTTACTAAATATCTTCATTCTGGTGTAGGAAAACCTGTCAGAGGTATAGTCGGTAATTTGCAGCAGCATATATACGAAGATACTGATTTTAATAGAAAAGGTGGACATAACAATGTTGTGGAAGACTGTAAGTTTTATAATTTAGGTTCAGGTGCAATATCCTTAGGAGGAGGAAATCGTTCTACATTGGAACCAGGGAATAATATAGTCCGTAATTGTCTGTTCCATGACAATAACCGCATAGAAAAATCATATTGTCCTGCTGTACATATAACAGGTGTAGGAAACAAGATTCTTAATTCTGAGATTTTCAATACTCCAAGTATGGCAATACTTATGCATGGTAACAATCATGAGATTGCATATAATTACATTCACAATGTTTGTCTTGAGGTAGAAGATCAAGGAGCTTTTTATTATGGGCGTAATCCGTCGGAATGTGGAACAGTATTAAGATATAATTTGTTTGCCAATATTCCAAATGAATATAATACTTGTTCTGTTTATCATGATGATGGTGCTGGAGGTATGATAGTGGAAGATAACATCTTTTATAAGGCAGGAAAATATGTTTCTTTGATAGGAGGTGGCTCTGACAATTCTTATAGGCGCAATGTCATGATAAATGGTAAAATGGGATTCCATATTGATGACAGATTGAGAAATTGGGCAAAGTCTTTGATAGAGAAAGATGGACTTTTTGAAAAAAGGCTTAAAGAAATAGGTTACTCTGAAAGACCTTATATAAGTCAGTATCCTTATTTAAAGGATTATTTGCCAAGTGATAGTATGCCAAAACGAAATGTTATAGAGTCAAATTACTTTATTCATATCAAAAAAATAACAGATCATGAGAAATTTATGGAGATGCGTAATAATATAAATCTTGAGAAAAAGAGATTCTCTGATAATCTTGAATGTTTGTCCGATATTTTAAATGAACTGTCAGAATATAATATAGAGTCGAATAAGGAATGGAGTAATATAGGATTGAAAAGAATACAGTAGTTGTTTTCAATCATATATATGATTATCCGCCTGATAAAGTGTATATTATTAAATTATGCATTATCGGGCGGATTTTTTCATTTGTGTATGAGTTATAATGGTATCACAACTAGCTAGAAATATACTCTGTATATACAAGACAAAGGAGAAAAAGTATATAAAAAGAAATGAGCCCGGTATTTTACCGAGCTCATTATTATAGAGACATTATTTAACGTCTGATTTAGTATCCAACTTTTTGAGGCTATATAAATTATGTATATTCCTCTAGAAAAGTCTTAATTATTTCTTGAAGTATCTGTTATACAAACCTTCGAAACCTTTACCGTGACGAGCTTCGTCTTTAGCCATTTCGTGAACTGTATCGTGAATAGCGTCAAGGTTCAATGCCTTAGCACGAGTGGCGATACGTTTCTTGTCTGCACAAGCACCGCTTTCAGCATTCATACGTTTTTCAAGGTTAGTCTTAGTATCCCATACGCAGTCGCCCAACAATTCAGCGAATTTAGCAGCATGTTCTGCTTCTTCCCATGCATAGCGTTTGAAAGCTTCAGCTATTTCAGGATAGCCTTCGCGGTCAGCCTGACGGCTCATAGCCAAGTACATACCAACTTCTGTACATTCACCCATAAAGTGGTTGTTAAGGTCTTTAATCATTTCGTCATCACAACCTTTTGCAACACCTACAACATGTTCGTCAGCAAATGAAAGACCTTCTTCTGATTCTACCATTTCGTTGAATTTTGAAGCTGGAGCTTTACACAATGGACATTTTTCTGGAGCTGCATCACCTTCGTGGATATAACCACATACTGTACAAATAAATTTCTTCATAATTTTAAAAAGTTAGTTAGTTATAATAATATTTTTTCTGTTTGTGTCAATTATGCTCTGATTTTGTTCTTATGCAATTAGAGCAAACACCTTTATAATATGAATGGATTTCATCTATAATGAATCCTTTTTCTTCAATTGTTTTTATTTCTTCATTTACAACATGCATAGGCATATCGTAAATCTTTCCGCAACATTTACATTGGAAGTGTGCATGAGCAGATGTATCACCATCAAAACATACGTTTTTTTCATCAATAGTAAGCATCTTTGCAGCTCCTTGTTCAACAAACAGTCTCAATGTATTATAAACTGTTGTTTTTGAAAGGGTTGGAATGTCATCATGCAAAGCCAAATAAATTTCATCAATGCTAGGATGAGTACGGTGCTTCAACAAGTAATCCATAATTGCGATGCGTTGTACGGATGGCTTGATTTTGTAACTAAGCAAATATTCGTAAACGTTCATATAATCTTTCAATTCTGTAATTATTACAATTTTAATTCGATGGCAAAGATACAAACTTTTTTTAAAATGACAAGTTTCAAACTTAATTTTTTGCTTAGTTTTATATTTTCTTTTCTTTTTTGCTGCTTATATATACAAAAACCTTTATGTATAAAACAAATAATAGAAATTGTTTGTTCATTATATACATTTTTTGAAATAAAGCATCTAACTGTAAATATTGTAAATTATGAAGTATGGTGTAAATAAAAATATTTTGTTTTTTATAGCTGGGACACTATGGATGGTGGCAGGATTTAATATTATGCGTATAGGTATATCTACATGGACTGTAGACTCTACATCATGGATATTTAAATTCTTTGAGTCCTGCATTGTTTTCCTTTTCTTTTTTTCCTTTATTTTTGACAGACTTTATAAGAAATATTCTATTAGGATAAACAATAAGAACGACGGTCTTCATTGTCCTTTTTTCTTTTTTTGACAAGAAAGTCTTGTTGATTATGTTGTTTATGATAGTTATGGGAATATCAATCAGATTTTTTCATCTTTTGCCAAATTCTTTTTTTTCGTTCTTTAATTCAGGGTTGGGATTCGCTTTGATGCTGACAGGTTTTCGTTTTCTCTTTTTCAGATTGAAAAAAAAGTTGAAACAGATACATTAAATGCTATTATGGATAAGATTAATTTACTGTAAGTTTGAAAATAGTATTCATATAAGACTTGTGTTTCACTCACCTTTCATTACCTTTGTATTATTATATGCATTATTATATAGATATATGAAATTTGGTTTTGTAAAAGTAGCGGCAGCTATTCCATCGGTAAAAGTAGCCGATTGTAAGTATAATGCACAACACACAGAAGCTCAGATTATGATAGCTGATGGTAAAGGTGTGCAGATGATAGTTTTCCCAGAGTTGAATCTAACAGGTTACTCTTGTGGTGACTTGTTTTCCCATCAATTATTGATAGAGCAGGCCGAGGTTGCTTTAATGCAGATAATGAACAATACCCGCCAGCTTGATATAATATCTATAGTAGGTATGCCTGTTATGGTAAACTCAACATTGGCCAATTGTGCCGTAGTTTTCCAGAAAGGAAAAATTTTAGGTATAGTTCCCAAGACCTATCTTCCCAATTATAAAGAATTCTATGAACAGAGGTGGTTTACTTCTTCTTTGTCGTATTCAGACATTACAAATATAAGGTTATGTGGTCAACTTGTTCCATTTGGAAAGGATATTCTTTTTGACACTCCTGATGTATGTTTTGGTATAGAGATATGTGAAGATGTATGGGCACCAATACCTCCAAGCTCAGAACTTGTTTTGAAGGGAGCTGAGATAATATTCAATATGTCTGCCGATACGGAGAATATATCCAAACATCAGTATCTTCGTTCGTTGCTTTCTCAACAGTCTGCAAGGACACTATCAGGATATGTTTTTTCATCGAGTGGATTTGGAGAATCTACAACAGATGTGGTTTTTGCAGGAAATGCCTTGATTTATGAAAATGGAAACCTACTTGCAGAATCTGAACGATTCTCCATAGAAGAGCAGTTGGTGATGAGTGAGATTGACGTCGAAAGACTGCGTAGTGAGCGTGTTGTCAATACAACATTTTCGGCTAGTGTAGGAGAATACTGCGGAACATCAATGAGGCACATATCTTCAGAACTGGTAAGCAGCCGTAACCTTTCTTTGACACGTTACATAGAACCTCACCCTTTTGTGCCTGCTGGTGGAGAACTTCTTGACGAGAGATGCGAAGAAATCTTTTCTATTCAGGTAGCGGGTCTTGCCAAACGTCTGCTTCACACTAACTGCAATACTGTAGTTGTTGGAATTTCAGGTGGATTGGATTCTACTTTGGCTTTGTTGGTATGTGTAAAGACATTCGACAAGTTGGGACTTTCGCGTAAAGGTATCGTAGGTATAACAATGCCAGGATTTGGAACTACCGACAGGACTTACAACAATGCTCTTACCCTTATGAGTTCTCTTCAGGTGACTACAAAGGAGATAAGTATAAAGGATGCTTGTATTCAACATTTCAAGGATATAGAACACGACATGTCAATACATGATGTGACATATGAAAATGGACAGGCGCGTGAAAGAACACAGATTCTTATGGATTATGCCAATAAGATAGGAGGTCTGGTGATAGGTACTGGTGATTTGTCGGAATTGGCTTTAGGATGGGCTACATACAATGGTGACCATATGTCAATGTATGGAGTAAACGGAAGTATACCTAAGACATTAGTAAAATATCTGGTAAATTGGGTGGCTCAGACAGGGGTGGACATAATGTCGCGCAATACTTTGCTTGATATTATAGATACTCCGATAAGTCCTGAACTTATACCTGCAGACGAAAATGGAAATATCAAGCAGAAAACCGAAGACCTTGTGGGACCATACGAATTGCATGATTTCTTTCTCTATTATTTCCTTCGTTTTGGGTTCCGTCCTGCCAAGATATTCTATTTGGCAGAGATTGCATTTCGCGGAGTGTACGATAGTACTACAATAAAGAAATGGCTTACAAATTTCTGTCGCCGTTTCTTCAATCAGCAGTTTAAACGTTCATGTTTGCCTGATGGTCCAAAGGTTGGTTCAGTTTCGTTAAGCCCAAGAGGGGACTGGCGTATGCCTAGCGATGCGTGTTCAACATTGTGGCTAAAGGAATGTGAAGAATTAATGGCATAATAAAAAGAAAGTAAGTCTGTCAGTTGTATTATTGTAATTGGGGATTATACAAACTGACAGACTTAATTGTTTAAAGTGAATTAATGTCTTCAATGGATAGATTCGTATTTTCTGCAATAATGTTTACAGGAATGCCCGATTCCTTGAATTTTCTAGCCAATTCAAGTTTTTCCTTTTTTCTACCCTCTTCGATACCTTCTGCTCTTCCTTCCTCTCTTCCTTCTAATTTGGCTGTATCAAGAACATCATTCTGAATCATTATTGCATTGATATGCTCGTCATAAGTGTGTCTTTCAGCTGGCGACATATTATAATATTTAAGTCTCTCTCTTGCTTCGGTTAGTCCTGGAGCGGTTGTCTCTGCATTAATTTCACCGTTTTTAAGATAGGAAATCCATTCTTCGAGCGGTGTCTTTGCTATTTTATTAAATTCATTTACGCGTATAAGATAATATTCAGGAAAAACTTCTCTTGGCATTTTTCTTATAATTGCACCTTCCTCCTTTGCCGAAACAGATAATTCGTCACCTGTATGTACACCTACAAAATTGGTTATGCCATGGTATAGATAATCGTCTCCCTTGCCAATGTCAAAGTAGAGTATACTGATAGAGTATACCTTCTTTACTTCCGAATAAGATTTTCCTAAAGAAATATGTTCGGTTATTGCTTTTGACGCACCATAAAGAACCCTTTCCAGATAGTATAGCTCTCTGGTATTTTGTATTTCAACAATTATGATATCTCCTTTTTCATCTTTTGCCTTTATATCTACACGATTGAATTTGTCGTCATAATCTGTCTGATTTGATTCGCTTTCAAGAATTTCTATGATTTTTACTTTTCTTTCTAGAAGAACAGTAATAAGTCCTTCAAGCACAACAAAATTTGCTTTGTCTCTGAGCATACGTTTCATGGCCCAGTCAAAACGAATATATTTGTCTTTTTCCATAACTTGTTGTTTTATAATTGGATATGGCAAATATAAACAGAAGTAATGAATAAATGATATAATTGTAGGAATAAATTATTATTTGATTGTAAATTCACATTCAATTGTATGGTGTGAATAGATTTTCATGATGTTGGTAGAGATGGACGATAAAATAATATATGATTTTATTTGGTTTATAAAATAAACTTGTTTATATTTGCAATAAAAGTAAGAGAGAAGCGCGCCTCCTTACTTTTATTTTTAAGTTTATGGTTTATTTTATAAACCACTTTGAAGACTGATGTTTAACAATGAAATTTAATTAGCGGTATGGAAGAAAAGAAATTATCTGAAAGAGAAAGTCTGGAACTAATATCTAAAATGATTAGTTCTACTCGCAAACGCCTTGAGGTAGGTAGTGGAAATCAATATTTATATTGGGGGTATTTCACATCGATTTTGTCACTAGCCATATATTTGCTTGTTTACTTTACGCATAATAGTATTTGGAATCTCGGATGGTTCTTGATGTTTGCATTTTGGGGATTGATGATATTTAAGAATAAAGGCAGGAACAAGGACGTTGTTACATATTCAGACAAAGTGCTGTCACAAGTGTGGATGGTTATCGGATGGATGTTTGTTGTAACAGTATCTGTAATAGCATTTTTATCATACAGAAATGGTTATCCTTGCTGGATATTGATGCTGCCTCTGTCGTTGATGTATTGTGGAATTGGTTCATCCATTACAGGAGTGATAATACGTGAGCCTGTTGCAGCCTATACTCCATTGATTGCTTTTGCATTTGCTGTTTATATGCTTGTCTCGTATTTTCTTACCAGGCTGGTATTATTAGACTGGTATCTGTATTATGCAATATCTTTTGTGGTTATGATGGTTATACCTGGGCATATAATAAACAGAAAGGCAAAGCAGATATGATGAAAGAACTTAATCCGTTGTTACATTCACAACTCCGTCTTTCTGTAATGTCCATTTTGCTTTCTGTAGAAGAAGCCGAGTTTGTATATCTGAAAGAAAAGACAAAGTCAACAGCTGGCAATCTAAGTATACAGTTGGACAAACTTTCAGAGGCGGGATATATAGAAATAGAGAAAAGGTTTGTTGGTAAGATGCCGCGTACTGTGTGTCGTATGACAGAAACTGGTAGGGGGGCCATGATAGAGTATGTGGAAGCCTTAAAAGGTTATTTTGCCGATTTATAGAATGTCTGTAAAATTTAAGGCGATAAACATGCTGTTCATGACAAGCTTGTTTACCGCCTTTATTCCTATTCAGACTTTCTATTCTGGGTTGAAAAGAATCGACATTCCATATTAGGTATATGCTTATTCTGGATGTCACACTTCTCCGATGTCGAACTTCTCAGGATGTTTGCCTTTGAAGTCTTTGAAGTACAGCTTTATTTCGCGCATGTCTTTTTCAAGATCTCCGGTAGGAGTGACAACTTTATTGGCATAGATACATTTTTTGCTGTAGTCTATACCTATTAGCACTATAGGAATGTTTGCCCCGTTTGCTATATGGTAGAATCCTTTCTTCCAATTAGGGTTTGCCGAGCGTGTTCCTTCGGGAGTGATGGCAAGATGAAACTTGCTGCTGTTTTTGGCCATTGAAATTACCTGTTCCACCATTGACGTACGTTTGCTCCTGTTTACAGGTATTCCTCCCATCCATCTGAACAAATATCCTAAAGGAAAGAAGAACCAGTCTTTTTTCATAAGAAAGCCAGACTCTCTGCCTATAGCACCTATAAACAGTTTACCTATAAACAAGTCCCAATTAGTAGTGTGTGGGGCAGCACATATTATGCATTTGTCATAATCCGGGACATTGACTTCGGCTTTCCATCCCAGCAGTTTGAAGTATATGAAACTGAACAATGTCTTTTTCATCTCTTTTTCTATATCAGGGATGATTTTTTATCGTTCAGCTTATTGAATATTTCTTCAAGCCCTGAGTTGAAATCTGATTTTAGTTTCTTGTAGAATCCTTTTACGTTTCCTGGTTCTGTGTGGCTGATGCGGCTGATGATGTCAGAACGTAGACTTGCCACTTCTGCCACTAGTTCGTTTAGTGAATCGTGTTTTGCACTGTCAGCGTTCATGACTTCTATCATACAAAAGCTTGCCATGATGTCAGCGATATAGTTCACGTTTTTCTTTAAATCTCTTCTTTTAGCCATAATTCAATCAAGTTTATATTAATGAATAAATAGTTATTTTGCGTAAAGATAGTGTTTTTATTGGAATGTTTGTGCTTTTTTGTCTATTATTCTATCTGTTAGTCTTTTTTTTAATCAGAGGTTTTCATATTTCCGAAAAAAAAACGAAATTTGCACAGAATATGTATAAAATAAGTATATATCGGGCCATGTGTCAATACGCTTGTTTTAGAGCGACCAGTCGTTTTGTGTAAAGCGACCAGTCGTTTTCATTAAAACGCTTAGTCGTTCTTGTTGAAATCTATGGCTATAGTTTTTATTGCATATTCATTTGGATGCTATATACCATTTAATATAAATAAATATTAGAATTATGACAAAAAGTGCATTACAAATTGCAAGAGCTGCTTATCAGCCAAAATTGCCAAAAGCTTTGACAGGTGTAGTTGCTGTTAAGGAAGGAGAACCTACTCAGTCTGTAGCCGATCAGGAAGCTATCGAAAAATTGTTTCCTAACACATACGGTATGCCTTTGATCCAGTTCGTAGAAGGACAGGCTCAGAATGTTGCCGAAATGAATGTTGGTGTAATCTTGTCTGGTGGTCAGGCTCCTGGCGGTCACAATGTAATTTCTGGTCTTTTCGACGGTATCAAGAAACTTAATCCTAACAACAAGTTGTACGGATTTATCCTTGGTCCTGGTGGTTTGGTTGACCACAACTATAAAGAACTGACTGCTGACATCATCGATGAATACCGTAACACTGGTGGTTTTGATATTATCGGTTCTGGTCGTACAAAACTTGAAAAAGAAGAACAGTTCGAAAAAGGTTACGAAATCTTGAAAGAACTTGGCATCAAGGCTTTGGTTATAATCGGTGGTGACGACTCAAACACTAATGCTTGCGTATTGGCAGAATACTATGCTGCAAAGAACTATGGCATACAGGTTATCGGTTGTCCTAAGACTATCGACGGTGACTTGAAGAACGAAATGATTGAAACTTCTTTCGGTTTCGATACTGCTTGTAAGACATACTCGGAAGTTATCGGTAACATTGAGCGTGACTGTAACTCTGCACGTAAATACTGGCACTTCATCAAATTGATGGGACGTTCTGCTTCTCATATCGCTCTTGAATGTGCTCTTCAGACTCAGCCTAACATCTGTATCATTTCTGAAGAAGTTGAAGCTAACAACATGTCTCTTGACGATGTAGTGACTTATATTGCTAAGGCTGTAGCCGATCGTGCTGCTGCCGGAAACAACTTCGGTACTGTTCTTATACCAGAAGGTCTTATCGAATTTATCCCTGCTATGAAGGGTCTTATCGCTGAACTTAATGATTTCCTTGCTGCCAACAGCGAAGAATTCAGCAGCATCGAGGCTAACAAGCAGCGTGAATATATTATCAGCAAACTTTCTGCTGAAAACTCTGCTATATATGCATCTCTTCCAGAAGGTGTAGCTCGTCAGTTGTCACTTGACCGTGACCCACACGGAAATGTACAGGTTTCTCTTATCGAAACTGAAAAGCTTCTTTCTGAAATGGTTGGCAAGAAACTTGCAGCTTGGAAGGCTGAAGGCAAGTATGTAGGTAAGTTCTCTGCTCAGCACCACTTCTTCGGTTACGAAGGACGTTGCGCTGCTCCATCTAACTTTGATGCAGACTACTGCTACTCTCTTGGATACACAGCTTCATTGCTTATCGCTAGCGGAAAGACTGGATACATGTCATCTGTACGCAATACTACTGCTCCTGCTGCTGAATGGATTGCAGGTGGTGTGCCTATCACTATGATGATGAACATGGAACGTCGTCACGGCGAAATGAAACCAGTTATACAGAAGGCTCTTGTTAAACTTGACGGTGCACCATTCAAGAAGTTTGCTGCAAACCGTGAAGCTTGGGCTAAGGAAACTGCTTATGTTTATCCAGGTCCTATCCAGTACTTCGGTCCATCTGAAGTTTGTGACGAACCAACAAAGACTTTGCAGTTGGAACAGGCTAAATAATATTCCTCAAGGGAAATTATTATATTGAAAAAATAGTGAAAGTCACCACGGCAAAGCCATATATGTGCTACTGTGGTGACTTTTTTTGACATTTCAGTTCTTGGATATTTTTTATCTTCCTTTTAATTGTCATATAGGATAGGTTTTACATTAATATTGTAGATGCGCTTTCTTGTGTAGTGTTTCCTGTGTGAATAAGTATATTTATAAATCAGCTTGATATGGTAAAACAACCGGCTCCTGAACCTGTAAAAAGAAAAACTCCTAAGAAGAACACTCCATCGGGAGGCAGAAAGAATTCTGCCGGAAGAGCATCGTCAAGAAAGGCTCCTTTGGATAATGTTTCTTGTAATGTAAGGTCTACAGGTGTAAAGAACAGAAAGAAAGTATCTTCGAAGAAGAAAGACGATGCTGTATTCAGACTTTCGGAAAGGGGGTATTACATTCTGATGGCTTTGGGGGCTATGGCGTTTGTTGTCTGTTTTTATTTTTTCTTTATACGTCCTTATTCTTATAGATGGAAGCCTTGTTATGGAATGAAGGCTTATGGCGTGTGTTTGCCTTATGGTTACAATGTTCATGGTATAGACGTGTCGCATCATCAGGGAAACATAAACTGGACGGAACTGAAAAATGTACAGTTCGCTCATTTTCCTGTGAGATTTGTATTTATGAAAGCTACAGAAGGAGGAGATTTCAAGGACAAGGCTTTCGACTATAATTTCAAGGAAGCAGGAGACCGTCGCTTCATTCGTGGAGCGTATCATTTCTACAATCCTAATACAGATCCTGTGAGGCAGGCTGATTTCTTTATAGAAAATGTAAATCTTGTAACGGGAGACTTGCCTCCTGTACTTGATATAGAGAAAAGGCCAAAGGATGTGGACAAGATGAGAAGAGATCTTAAAATATGGCTCAACAGAATCGAGTCGCATTACAATGTAAAGCCAATATTGTATACGTCGTATAAGTTCAAGACAAAATATCTTAATGATTCTGTTTTTGACTCTTATCCGTACTGGATAGCTCATTATTATGTGGATTCTGTAAGGTATGACGGTCAGTGGAAATTCTGGCAGCACACTGATGTAGGAACTTTACCAGGTATAAGGAAACAGGTAGATCTGAATGTATTCAATGGTACGATGACGGAACTTATGGAAATGACTCTAAAAGATAATGTACGGAAGTAGTGTGCCTTTCGGCATATACGGCACTTAGTTATTGCAGCCTTTGTTCTTGACTTGTTTTTTTTATTATCTTTACAAACTGAAATAATTTAATTAATAACTTTAAAAACACTTTTTTGTTGATGACAAAATTCTCTCGTGCGTTTTGGACTGCAAATATGTCCGAACTTTTTGAACGTATGGCCTATTATGCCATCTTTATTGTAATTACACTTTACCTGTCGAACACATTAGGCTTTAATGACTTGGAGTCGAGCCTTATTTCTGGTCTGTTTTCCGGGGGGCTTTATTTCCTTCCTATGTTTACCGGTGCATTTGCCGATAAAATAGGTTATCGCAAGGCTATACTTATAGCATTTACATTTCTTACGATAGGTTATCTTGGGTTAGGGCTTTTACCTGTAATGTTGGAATCTGCAGGACTTGTGGAATATGGTGAGAAAACTCGTTTTACTGGTCTGGAAACAAGCAGTTTGCGTATGCTTATAGTTCCTGTGATGATTATTTTGGTGATAGGAGGTTCTTTTATAAAGTCCATCATATCAGCATCTGTTGCCCGCGAGACAACTTCTGAAACTAGAGCCAAGGGTTATTCCATCTTTTATATGATGGTGAATATAGGTGCGTTTACCGGCAAATGCTTTGTCGACCCTCTACGTTCCGTCATTGGTGATGAGGCTTATATATACATCAACTTCTTTTCTGCAGCCCTTTGTCTTGTAGCTTTGCTTACCATATTCTTTTTGTTTCATACTACCGACACGTCGGGTGAGGGTAAAAGTATGTCGGAGGTATTCAGAGGATTGACAAAAGTATTCACAAATGGTCGTCTTCTTGTACTTATACTTATAGTTACCGGGTTCTGGATGATTCAGCACCAGATGTATGCCACTATGCCTAAGTATGTCATTCGTATGGCTGGCGAAACAGCAAGACCGGGATGGATAGCCAATGTCAACCCTTTTGTAGTGGTGTTGCTTGTAAATGTAATAACCCAGTTTATGGCAAGAAGAAAGGCTCTTACTTCTATGGCTGTAGGTATGTTTCTCATTCCATTGTCGGCATTGATTATGGCATCGGGAAATATGTTTGATGGGGATATATTGGGTATGCATCCTATTACGGTGATGATGATAACAGGTATAGCAGTTCAGGCTTTGGCCGAATGTTTTATCTCCCCACGATATATGGAGTTCTTTTCTCTTCAGGCTCCTAAAGGGGAGGAGGGACTTTATTTGGGCTTCAGCCATCTTCATTCATTCTTAGCTTCTATTTTAGGATTCGGCTTGTCGGGTATTCTTCTTACAGCCTACTGTCCTGATCCTGCTTTATATGATAGTGTTGAGGCTTGGAAGTCGGATGCTGCAAATGCCCACTATATATGGTATTGGTTTGCTGCAATAGGTGCAATATCTGCTGTAGCCCTTATCATATATTCTAAAGTGACATCGTCTAAGGAAGCATGATTTTATGCTTTGTAAGTAGATTATATAAATAAAAAAAACATACCGTTTGATTAATATTTGCCGTATGTAGGGCTGATATTGATCGGACGGTATGTTTTTTATATATCGGTTTCTTATATTTTATACAGTTTCCTATTTCTTTCGGAATTTTATCTTTGGAAACAATTTTCTGAACCTTACTAAAGTTGTGTTGAAACTGCTGCCCGCTATCACAAGTGTAACAGCTATGAGTATAAGAAGTATTCCTCCTGTTATTCTCTGCGTAAAAGGTTCGCTGAACAGTGTCACACCGAATATAACGGCTACTACAGGTTCCAGTGCGCCAAGAATAGCTGTAGGCGTAGAACCTATGTATTGCACTGCAAGCGTGGTACATAGAAACGATACTGCCGTAGGAAACAATGCCAGGGCAAATAGGTTGAACCATAGGTACCATCGTGTAGGAGTGGCAATCTGTGTACATCCCTTTGTAGTGGCAATGAATAGTGTCAGTCCGAATACGATTACGTAGAAAGTAAGTTTCACGGTAGGTATTTTCTTCAGTCTGTCTCTGTCTGCTCCCACGATATATATGGCATAAGACAAAGCCGAAACCATCACGAATATTATACCCGTGGTGCTGAGAGTATCTCCGTTTTCGTTTTTGTATAACATGGCAATTCCTAAAAGTGCCATGATTATGCATATTATGGTATTTACAGTAAGTTTCTCCTTGAAGAAAATGCACATTATAAGTGCCACCATAATGGGATATACGAATAATATTGTAGATGCAATACCCGCAGCCATATAGTTGTAGCTTTCGAACAAAGCAAATGATGAAAGAGCTACAAGTATACCCATTATGAATAGCGGAAAAATATCGTTTTTTGAAATCTTTATGCTATGTCCTCTTGTCTTTGTCATTATGCCAAGAATGAATATGGCAAATAGATACCTGAAGAAAAGAACAGAGTTGGTATCCATACCATCGGCATATAATGGAAGTGCAAAAAGCGGATTCATGCCATATGTGGCTGCTGCTATTATACCAAGAATATATCCTTTTGTTGTTGAATTCATTGTCTGCTTTTATGTTTCTATACCGATTATTCCAATATGAGTTTCACTGCAGCCCAGTTGTTTTTCTCACGATAATGTACGAACTTAAGTCCAAGACTTTCGCCTTTTTCTCTTATGGCGTCAATATCCTGTACGTAAAATCCGCTCATATATATCTCCGAGCCTTGATGCATGCACTCTCTATATGCAGGCATGTCGTTCAGAAGGATGTTGCGGTTAATGTTTGCTATTATTACGTCAAAAGGCTTTTTGCCTTTGAGGAGTGAAGCATCGCCAAGTTCTACTGTTATGTTGTTGATGTTATTGAGTGCTATATTGTCGCGGGAGTTATTTACACACCAGTCATCAATGTCGATGGCTGTAACCCTGTCTGCACCTCTCATGCTTGCAAGTATGGCAAGGATAGATGTTCCGCAACCCATGTCGAGAACTGATTTTCCTTTAAGTTCTGCATCAAGCAGCTCGCCAAGGATAGAGCTGGTGGTTTCGTGATGTCCCGTACCGAAAGCCATTTGTGGATTTATTAGGATTTCGTATTCAGCTTTTGGAAAATTCTTGTGGAATGTGCTATGAATAACACATCTGTCTTCTATCACTATAGGTTGGAAGAAATTTTTCTCCCATTCCTCATTCCAGTTTTTATCTTCAGGTTCCAGAATGGAATAGCTTATTTGTGTGTCTGGCAACGGGAAATCTGAAATGACGGATTTAAGTTCTTCTTCGTTGAAAAGAGATTGCTGAACATACGCTTTAATACCACCTTCGCATTCTACGAAACTTTCGAAACCTATTTCAGCAGTAATGGCTGATATTACATCTGTGACAATTTCATTGCAAGGTTGTGCAGTAAAAGTAACTTCAAAGTATTTCATATATAGACAATGTTTAATAAATTTGGATACAAAGGTAGAAAAAATAGGGAAATCCCTATGTTATATTAGGGTTTTTCTATATACAGGGTAATTAAATCATTTTATCTTTGTATTTGAAAAATAGTAATAATTTAATTATAGACAGTATATGAGAAATATCGTATTGACTTCCATGCTTTTGGTCTTCTTGCCGTTGTTGGCTGTGGCGCAGAGTAATGATGACCTTTACTTTATTCCGAAAAAGAACAAAGAAACTAAAAAGGTTGAAGTTGTATCTAAGGAAGTTTCGGCTAGAACGGTAGATGCCTCAATGTCGTCTTCAGCACCATCTGTTGTTGTCAGAGATACTAAGGGAAATATACGTGATGTAGATGAGTATAATCGTCGATATACATCGCGCGATAATAAATTCAGTTCCGATGGCGAGACATTGTATGTAGATGAAAAGCCATATGACGAGAGAGGTGAGTGGGTAAATGGCTTCCAGGGTTCGGATATGGACTATGAGTACGCAATGCGTATCGTCCGTTTCCGTAGTCCTAGATATGCTATACCGGTAAGTAGTCCGCTTTACTGGGATGTGGTGTATGGAGCACTTCCTTCGTGGGACTGGAATGTGTATGACGACGGAATGTATGCCTATGTATTCCCTACTTATACCAACCGCCTGTGGTGGGACTGGCGATGGTCTTCAAGTTTCTATGGTCCGTCATTCGGATTCAGCATGAGCTGGGGTTCTCCTTGGTATTATAGCAATTGGCATTCTCCGTATTGGTACGATAGATGGTATGGCGGCTGGTATGGCGGATATTGGGGACATCATCACCATTGCTGTTATTATGACTATCCTTACTATGGCAGCAGTAGCCGATGGTATCGTTCGGGGCATACTGATTATAGACCGGGAAGATATCAGTCTTATACAAGAGGTTCAAATGTCAGCTCGGGCAACTCCGGTTCTTCTTCTTTTACAAGGAGACCACAGAATTCTTCGTCTGAGATAAGATATAATAGGGCGAATACTGCAAGTAGACGTTCGTCGATAGGAAGAGTGGTTTCAGGCAGTAGTAGTTCAAGAGACGAGTCGGTCAATTCGGTCCGTTCAGGAAGAACAGCCATAAGAAATAATAATGGTATTTCTACAGGTACAGGTTCACGTGTCAACTCTGGTGCGTTTACTCGTCCAAGTTCAAGGTCTTATTCTCGCCAGAATTCAGGTACTTATATCCGTCGTAGCTCGACAAATGTTGACAGAAGTGGCTCTGACTATTCTCGCCCAAGTAGTACGAGAAGAAGTTCTAGTTATAACAGTAGAAGTTCGCAAAGTACATATCAACGCTCAAGTGGTAGCAGCTTTAGCAGAAGCAGTAATAGTGGATATAGCAAATCTTCGGGTGGTTCTGTAACACGTTCGGGTGGTGGAAGCAGCCGTCGTAGATAATCTGGTAGTGTTTTTAAAAATTAGGAATCATGAAAAAATATAATATTTTTGGTGTGTTGGTTATGTCAATATCGGCATTGACAGCACAGAATCAGTATGATGCTGCACGTATTGCAGGAACAGAACTTAATGGTACGGCCCGTTTTGTAGGAATGGGTGGAGCTATGGGAGCTTTAGGTGCAGATATTTCTGTCATGGGAACAAACCCTGCTGGCATAGCTATGTTCAGAAGCCATAACTTCTCAACTTCTTTTGGCCTTAACAAGAATGTTACTACCAGTACATTTACAGGAATGAAGGTTTCAGATGATCGTACAAAAGCATCTTTTGACCAGATAGGATTTGTATATTCCAACAAGATTGGTAACAAGACAAACCTAAGATATATGAATGTAGGTTTTAACTATCATAAGGCTGTTAATTTCAATCGTCAGTTTACATCTAAAGGTGGATTGGGAGGATCTTCTCTTAGTTGGCAGATGACAGACATGCTGCTAGGCTCTGGTTGTGATTCTAAAATGTACGACAATATTTTGGATGCAAAAAATCCATATACATCAGAATCATTTTATGGGATTCCATATCTTGCTACAATGGGGGCAAGGACAGGATTGGTTGATGGTGGCACTGATGAACAGGGTTTTTATCTGATGGGTTGGAATGGAGATATGGGAGAATATTATAGCCGTGAAGAAGGTGGAATAAACCAATATGATTTTAATATATCTTTCAATGTCCAAGATCGTTTTTATGTTGGTTTGACATTGGGTGTATATGATGTGAAATATAATAAATATTCCTCTTACTCGGAAACATTGCTTGATGATGTAGATGCAGATAATGGAAATTTTACACTAAACAACTGGTTTAGTACCAGAGGTACAGGTTATGATGTGAAGCTAGGTTTTATAGCCCGTCCTTTCGAATATTCTCCATTTAGGATTGGATTTGCTATTCATACACCAGTTTGGTATCAGCTTACCGACAGATATACTTCAAATCTGAGTACTGATATTTTTGCATTTGAAAACCAATATAATGAAAATCTATCTGATTATCTTAATCCTGACTATGTATTGGACTATCATATGCGTACTCCGTGGAAATTCAATGTTAATTTGGGAACAACATTTAGTGGCATACTTGCAGTAGGTGCAGAATATGAATATTCTGATTATTCGAGTATAAATTATTCTGATTATGACGGATATGAAATGAACAGTATTAATGAGTCTATGGACAAATACTTGAAGGGGGTTCATACATTAAAGTTGGGTATGGAAGCAATGCTTACACCATCTTTTGCGTTCCGTGCTGGCTATAACTATGTTACATCTTCTTTTGAGGATGGTTCTGCCAGATATATTCCTAATATTGAATCAATGAAGGATAAATATATGTGGTTTGATGAAACTAGAACAGACCCGGAATATCATAATATTAAAGCACGAAATACATTGACATTGGGTATTGGGTATAGAGGAAAGATTGTTTATGCAGACTTGGCATATAAGTATGATTTCTATAAATCTGATTTCTATATGTTTGATGATTATAAATTTAGCGATGATGGTCTTTGGGTCAATAGCAGAAACAGTTCGGCTGCAGTAGACCATAATCGCCACCAAGTTTTATTCACTATAGGATGTAGTTTCTAGAAACTAAAGACACCAGGTATTGATGATAATTGGTGTTCATTTTTAATTGATTATATTAATGGGTAATAGAGTGGAACCAGAAATGGTTCTGCTCTTTTTTTTATATATCACGATGTATGGTATTGAATATAAAACGGCTGTAACCAAAGGAAATAATACTGCTTTTATATGTTTGAAGTATATGCGAAATGTATAGGCATAAAAAAAGGAGTACCGCTGTACTCCAACCTTTGTTAACCTTAAAATCTAATACTATGAAAAACACGTTACAAAGGTAGTGCTTTATCCGAGATTTGCAATAATTTGTATATAAAATAGAGTGTTTTATAGCATGTATTAACAGTTTAACTTTATTTGTAAGGACTGTTAACGAAAGGGATAGTTTTATACTGTGCTTGTAGAAATTCATAAGCATCCTTTGCTTGATGGTATGTTGAAGTTATATATATCTCTTTTTACTGCCATACGTATGCTTTTGGCGAATGTTTTGAATATACCCTCTATCTTATGATGCTCGTTTTCTCCTTCAGCTTTTATGTTCAGATTCATTTTTGCAGCATCACTCAGCGACTTGAAGAAATGATGAAACATTTCAGTAGGCATATCGCCTATTTTTTCACGTTTGAATTTTGCATCCCATACCAACCACGAACGTCCGCCGAAATCGAGTGTAACTTGGCATAGACAGTCGTCCATTGGAAGACAATATCCATATCTTTCTATTCCTCTTTTTTCTCCCAATGCTTTGTAGATACATTCTCCTAAAGCAATAGCTGTATCTTCTATGGTGTGATGCTCGTCTACATAGAGGTCTCCCTCAACTTTTACTGTAAGATTCATCCCTCCATGTTTTCCTATTTGTTCCAGCATATGGTTGAAAAATCCCAATCCAGTATCTATACTGCAAGTTCCGTCACCGTCGAGGTTTAATGATACAAATATATCTGTTTCTTTTGTCTTGCGTCTGATTTCGGCAGCCCTTTCGCCAGCAATAAGATAGTCTGTAATTTTGTTCCAGTCTGTAGTAGCCAGTACACAATAGCTTTCAAGAGAATTGTCATTTAGTATATCTTTACTATCCTGCATCAGTATAGCTTTGCATCCAAGGTTCTTCGCCAGTTCCACATCTGTAGCTCTATCGCCAATAACCAGACTGTTTTGCATGTCATATTCAGGGTTGCAGATGTATTTCGTCAACATTCTGGTACGCGGTTTTCTTGTAGGGGCATTGTCTTCGGGGAAACTTTTGTCTATACAGACGTCATCAAAAACTATACCTTCATTGCTGAAAGTTTTCATTATTAGATTATGTACGGGCCAGAAGGTCTTTTCGGGAAATGAGGGGGTACCCAGACCGTCCTGATTTGTTACCATCACAAGTTCAAAATCAAGCTTTTCACATATATAGCTTAAGTTACGGATAACCTTAGGGTAAAACTCAAGTTTTTTGAAAGAATCAAGCTGATAGTCTGTTGGTGGTTCTATAACCAGAGTTCCGTCTCTATCTATAAAAAGTACTTTTTTCATTGGTTCAGATTTTATTGTTAGTATTCATGAAGTGCGTTTAGTAGAGCATCATTCTCAGGACGTGTACCTACTGTTATTCTGAGACAATTGTTGCACAATATTACATTCGTTCTGTTTCTTACAATAATTCCTTTCTCCACAAGATGATTGTATATAGTTTTAGCATCCGATACTCTTGTCAGAAAGAAATTTGCATCAGTAGGGTAGATGTGTTTGCAGCACTTCAGTACACTTAATTCCTTCAAAAGTCTTTCTCTTTCATTTTTAAGACTTTCCACCCATTCTTTTACCAGATAATGTTTTTCTAACATTTTTAGAGCTTCATCTTGTGTCAGTCTGTTGATATTATATGGATATTTTATTTTATTTAATATCTCGATTATCTCTGTAGATGCAAATGCCATTCCTAGCCTTATGGCGGCACATCCCCAGGCTTTTGAAAAAGTCTGGAGTATTATCAGGTTAGGATATGTATCTAGTTCGGAAAGGAATGATTTGTGGTTGGAAAAATCAGAATAGGCTTCGTCTAATATTACTATTCCTTGAAATTTTTTTAATATAGTTTCTATCTCTTTTCTGTGGAAACAGTTACCAGTAGGGTTATTAGGCGAACATATGAATATCAGTTTGGTGTTGTTGTCTGTTGAATTCAGCAAGTCTGATGCTTTGAATTGAAAGTTTTCATCAAGAAGCACTTTCCTATATTCCACATCATTTATGTCAGCACATACTTGATACATACCATAAGTAGGCTCTACGGCTACTACATTGTCTTTGCCTGGGTTGCAAAAGGCTCTATAAACCAAATCTATAGGTTCATCGCTACCGTTTCCCAAAAAGATGTTTTTAGTATCAATACCCTTTATTATGGAAATTTTGTTCTTTACATCTTTCTGCAAAGGGTCAGGATATCTGTTGTTTGGTGAATTAAAAGGATTTTCATTAGCATCAAGAAAAATGGATGCTTTTGCACCGTTATATTCGTTTCTGGCCGATGAATATGTTTCAAGCGACCATATGTTGTGACGTGTCAATTCTTTAAGTGGTTTCATATTGGATATAAATTTATATGCTATAAATGCTTTCTTTTAGTCTTATCGAAACTGCATTCTTATGGGCATCAAGCAGTTCGTTTGCAGCCATAGTCTCAATAGTCGGTCCTAAGTTTCTTATTCCTTCTTTTGTAATTTCCTGGAATGTTATTTTTCGTACAAAACTGTCAAGATTTACACCGCTGTAAGCTTTGGCATATCCGTTAGTGGGAAGTGTATGATTTGTACCCGAGGCGTAATCGCCCGCACTTTCTGGGGTAAACGGACCTAGGAAAACAGAGCCGGCATTGACTATCCTTTCGGCCAACTGCATATAGTTTTTTGTTTCTATTATTAGATGTTCGGGGGCATATTCATTTACCATATCAATAGCTTCGTCTATATTTTTTACAAGTATAAGTTTGCTGTGAGAAAGAGACTTTTCTGTTATCTCTTTTCTTGGTAGCAGAACAAGTTGTTTCCCTACTTCAGATTTTACATTGTCAAGAAGTTCGGGAGAGGTAGTTATAAGTATGGCCTGACTGTCCACTCCGTGTTCAGCTTGAGATAGAAGGTCGGATGCTACAAATGAGGTATTAGCAGTCTCGTCTGCCAATACAGTCACTTCTGAAGGACCTGCAGGCATGTCTATTGCTACATCGTGTAAAGACACCTCTTGTTTGGCTGCCATTACATACTGATTTCCCGGACCGAATATCTTATATACTTTAGGTATGCTCTCTGTTCCGTAAGCCATAGCTCCTATTGCTTGTACACCGCCAGCCTTGAATATCCTGTTTACGCCGGCAGTTTTTGCAGCATAAAGTATTGCAGGATTTATTTTCCCGTCTTTATCAGGTGGAGAACAAAGTACAATTTCCTTGCATCCTGCTATCTTGGCTGGAGTGGCAAGCATAAGCACCGTAGAAAACAAAGGGGCAGTTCCTCCAGGTATGTAAAGTCCTACTTTTTCTATGGCTACTGATTTTTGCCAGCATGTTACTCCTTGTGTTGTAGTAACTTTTTCGCCGATGAATTTCTGTGACGAGTGGAAAGTCTGTATGTTTTTCAGAGCTGTATTTATAGCTTCTTTCAGATTGTTGTTTATGCTTTTTTCGGCTTCATCGAATTCCTTTTCTGAAACTTCGAGTGAAGAGAGTGAAGTATTGTCGAATTTTTCTTCATATTCCATCACTGCTTTATCTCCATTTTTTCGTATGTCTTTCAGTATGTCTACTACGGTTCTTCTGAGTTTTTCTAAGTTTAGTGTAGGACGGTCAAGAAGTTTCTTCCATTCTTCTCTATTTGGATATTTTATGATGTTCATGGCATTTTCATTGTTGTTATAGACTATAGAATCATTTTTTCGATAGGCAATACAAGTATTCCTTGTGCTCCTATGGCTTTAAGTTTCCCTATTATGTCCCAAAAGCATTTTTGATCTAATACAGTATGTACGCTGCTCCATCCTTCACTGGCAAGTGGCATTACTGTAGGACTTTTTATTCCTGGAAGTACTTCTATAATTTCATTTACTTTCTCTGTAGGAACATTCATAAGTACATATTTTTTTTCTTCAGCAGCTTTTACAGCTTCAATTCTAAAAAGCAGTTCTTTCAGGATTTCTTTTTTTCCGTCATCCATATTTTTGTTGCCTATGAGTATAGCTTCGCTTTTCATTACCACTTCCACCTCTTTCAGGTTATTGCTGATAAGTGTAGATCCTGAACTTACTATATCAAATATAGCATCAGCCAGTCCTATTCCAGGTGCTATTTCAACAGAGCCTGTTATTACATGGATGTCTGCTTCTATATTGTTTTTATGAAGGAATTTCTTCAATATAACAGGATATGATGTAGCTATCTTCTTGCCATTGAACCATTCCAACCCTGTGTATTCAATTTCTTTGTGTAGGGCAAGTGACAATCGGCATTTGCTGAATCCAAGTTTTTTTATGACAGCAGCATTTTCTTTCGTTTCTTCAAATTCATTTTCTCCTACTATACCCATATCTGCCACTCCATTTGCTACACATTGAGGTATATCGTCATCGCGTAAAAAAAGAATTTCTACAGGAAAATTCGATGACTGTGTAAGTAGGGTACGCTTTGATGTAGATAATTTGATGTCTGCTTCTGCGAGTAAGGTCATTGTGTCTTCAAACAATCGGCCTTTAGATTGTACGGCTATTCTAAGCATATTGTTAGTGTTTTAAAATTTGATTTTTGTTAATGGTAATAAAAAAGGCTTGCCGTATGATTGTATAACGGCAAGCCTTAATATGTTTTCTTGTTCTGTAACTATACAAAGTCACCAGCCCACCGATATATTCGTCAGGTAATGATGATGGCGATGATGAAGTGAATTAATATAGCTCATTGTTTTTATTTTCTAACTGTTTCCGACAAATGTATAGTTATATGTTTGTTTATCCAAGTTTTTATTATGTTTTTTTTGATTTTGCTTTCAAATTAGTGGATTTTCATCGGTTCCTTCAGTATCACATCCATTAAAGTACATATCTTTAAGAGATTTTTCTTTAGTAAAAGTAAAGTAAGTACAAGTAGCTTTTGTACATTCTTTTCCTTCTTTATCATATATAGTAGCATCCACCAACACTAGATTTCTTTTTTGTTCTCTTATTCTAGCTCTGATAACAATATATTCTTCTGTAGTCATCACCGGTCTCATGTATTTTGTTTCCATGTGAGAAGTGACACCAGTTGTTTGAAATTTTCTTGCAATAACCCACGCACAGATTTCATCAAGGAGTGTTGCCTGAATTCCACCATGCATAGTATTAAGCCATCCTTGATATTTAGCTTCGGGATGCCATATACTCACAATGTCTTCTCCATCTTCATAGAATTCCATTTTCAGCCCTGCTTCGTTTTGTTGGGCACAACCAAAACAGAAATACCCTTTTATGTCTTTCCACGGGTTTATTATCTTCTTCATATCTGGATGTAAAATTGTATAATTATACTTCAAAGTCTACACACGACCTGTCTGCTTTGGCCTCTTTTATGATTCCGGCTGCTGATACATGTGCAGGGTGTACAGAATAAGCTTTTACATCGTCTAATGTGTCGAACAAACTTTCCAGACATATATCCCATTTTTCAGAACAATTAATGTTTATTCCTACATGAATGTGTCTGATAAAGTCTATATGTAAAGGCAGTGCTTCTATGGCTTTCTTGAAATTTACCATAATTTCATTCTTCTCTTCTGTAGTGAGAGTTTCTTTCAGTTTGAATAATACAACGTGTTTGACCATAATTCTTGTTTTTATATTGATTTAATATATTGCAAACATACGGAAAATATTAATAAAAGTATACATAAAGCATCCTAAAATAGAATTAATTCTTATTTATACTATCAGCACTGTTTGCTATAATGTTTTTTATCAAAAAATAATATAAAGTGAATAAGTATGCGTAAAATTGGCTTTTTTATGCATAAAATGCATTATTATTCCTATTTTTATTTGTATTTATTCATTATTTGAATACTTTCGCACCTCGAAAAAAGGAAAAAGGAAAAAAAGATTGTATAACTAAACTGTAAAAGTGATTAATTTATGAAGAAGGTTTTGCTGTTTACAACCTTCCTGGCTTCAGGGTTGGGTGTGGCAAATGCACAGGTCTCACAGGTTACCGGAACTGTCATCTCTGAGGAGGATGGCTTGCCTGTAGTTGGTGCGTCGGTATTAGTTAAAGGTACTACAATAGGTACAGTAACAGACATTGATGGTAATTTTACAATCTCAGGGGTACCTGCAGATGGAAAAAGCATTATAGTTTCTTTTATAGGTCTTCAAAGTCAGGAACTTGCTATTAAATCTCAGATGGATGTTGTTTTAAAATCGGATGCAGAAGTACTTGAGGAGGTTGTGGTCGTGGCATATGGTACACAGTCTGCACGTACTGTTACAGCTTCTGTTTCATCTATCAAAAGTGATGCTTTAAAGGATGTCCCTAATACAAGCCTTGACCAGATGATGCAAGGGCGTGCTTCTGGACTTAATATTACAACTCCTTCAGGAGGTGTAGGACAGTCTCCTGTGGTACATATCCGTGGTGTGAACTCAATTACTTCAGGTACTCAGCCATTGTATGTGGTAGATGGTATGCCAATCCAATCGGGTAACCTTGCAGAAGGTTCTGGAAAAGGACAGGTTATAGGTAGTGCCAATGCCTTGGCAGATATCAATCCGGCAGACATTCTTTCTATCGATGTATTGAAAGATGCAGCTGCAGCAGCTCTTTATGGTTCGCGTGCGGCAAACGGTGTGGTGCTTATCACAACCAGACAAGGTAGCAGTGGTAAGGCAAAAGTGTCATACGATGCTTCTTTTGGTTTCTCTCATAGAACTGAATTTATCGACATGATGAATGCTCAGGAGTATGTAGACTTCAAGAATTTGTCATTGATAAATAGATATGGAACTGATAATGCTGCTGAGTTGTCAAATTTGACTTCTGCATTTATAGATAAACCTTCTTTTGGTACTAAAGGTTTCAATATGATGTCCGGAGTTGATACAAAATGGGCTGATGAGATATTTCAGAATGGTTTCACTCAAGATCAGACAGTATCTGTGTCGGGTGGTACAGAAAAGGTGAAATACTATATGTCGGCCAATTATAATACTCAGAAAGGTATTGTTGTGGGTGATAACTACAAGCGTCTTGGAGGAAAGGCAAACATAGTTGTTAATGCTACAGACTGGTTGAAGTTGGGTATGAATTCAGGTGTAAACGTAAGTTCTACAGCTCAGGTCGATGCTGCGCGTAATGGTGAGAGCTTTGCCGTGGGCGGTTTTCCACGTCTTGCTATAGTAAATGCTCCCAATATTCCTGCATATGGAGAAAACGGTGCAGCCTATTATGATGAAGTAGGCTATCTTGGATATGGACCAAATGCTGTTTATAGTACATATTCTAATCCTTCGGCTCTTGTTGAAGTTGGCAATAACACAAATGTTGACGTAACACGTATATTGAGTAGTTTCTTTGCAGAAGTAACTCCTGTAAAGAAACTTACCCTAAAGACTCAGTATAATATAGATGATGCAAGAGTAGAAAACTCTAATTTCATGTCACCTAAACATGGCGATGGATTGAATACAGAAGGATATGCTTACAATGCTTCTATGCATACGTCTGTATGGACATGGACTAATACTGCTACATACGATTTTTCTTTGGGCGATCATCATTTCAATTTGCTTGCCGGTATGGAAGCTACTGAAAAGAGTTATAAGGACTGGAGTGCGTCAAGGACTGGTCTTCTTGACGACAAGTTTACAGATTTTCAAGGTCCTTTCTCGAATGCAACTGCAGATGGTAATTTGTCGAAAAACTCTATGGTATCATACTTTGGACGTATCAACTATAATTATTTGTCGAAATACATGCTTTCTGTAAACTTCCGTCGTGACGGACTTTCAGCCTTGAGTACAGCCAACCGTTGGGGAAACTTTGGCGGAGCTTCTGTAGCATGGAGAGTTTCGGAAGAGGCTTTCTTCGAACCGCTAAAAGAATATGTAGAAGATTTTAAGATAAAGGGAAGTTACGGAGTTGTAGGTAATACTAATATCGACGACTATGCTTTCCGTAGCTATTACAAGCCTTTTACTTATGGAAACAGCGGTTCTTATCTTCTTTCAAAGATAGCCGATCCTAATCTGAAGTGGGAGTCTTCACATAAGTATGACGTAGGTTTCAATGCTCGTATATTGAACAGGTTCAATGTTGATTTTGATTATTTCTATACCAAATCTTCAGACCTTATTCTAAATGTACCTCAAGCACCATCAAAAGGTCTTCCGGGAAATATCATTACAACCAATGCCGGTAAGATGAAGAATTATGGTATTGAACTTACATTGTCGGCAGATATATTCAGAGATACAGAGTTCAAGTGGAACACAAGTTTTAATATCACTACTACAAAAAATGAGGTGATTTCCTTGGCCGATGGACTTGAAAATATCATAGGTGCAGATGCAAGTCAGCTTGAAGTTACAAATATAACAGTCCCTGGAAAATCAATCGGCCAGTTGTATCTTTATCATACGGATGGAGTTGACCCAGAGTCTGGTTATCGTATTTTCTATAGTCCTGAAGGCGATAAACTGCTTTATGATCATAATAGAGGATTTGTCAAGGAAGACAATACAATATATAATGGAGACCCTGCTCAGAAAATATGTGGAAACACATTGCCTACTTGGTATGGTGGATGGAGCAATTACTTCTCTTACAAGAATTTTGATTTGTCTATATTCTTCCAATTCTCTGGCGGAAACTATATATATAATGGAACGAAAGCTACTGCAAGTGATATGCGTTATTGGAACAATTCAAAAGAAGTGCTTTCAAACTACTGGACTCAGGAAAGAAAGAATGCTATGTTTCCAAAACCTGTTTATGGTGATAACATATCAAACGGTTCTTCATATCCTATCAGTGATTGGGTAGAGAAAGGAAACTATCTGCGCTTGAAGAACATTTCTCTTGGATATACTTTCGATACCAAGAATTGGGCCAGTGCTATAGGTATAAGTAAACTGAGAGTGTATGCTCAGGCACAAAACTTATTTGTACTGACAGGATACTCGGGTATGGACCCAGAAGTGATGTCAAACATTACAAATGCCACTCTTGCACCTGGAACAGATAAGAATACTTTGCCACAGGCACGTACATTTACATTTGGTGTAAACTTGTCATTCTAAACGAAACTATTAAACGGAACTTAAATTATGAAGAAATATATAGCATATTCAATACTACTTGCTTCAGCTGCATTGAGCAGCTGTAGCGGAAGTTTTCTTGATCAGAATCCTCCTTTGTTTGTTGAACCTGATGAAATATACAATAAGCCAGAACGTATAGAGGCTGCTTTGCTTGGACTTTATTCTTCTATCAAGAATACAGACAGTGAGTCGTTCCTTGGAGGTAAAACCTATATGGTATTTGACAATAGAAGTGAAGATATTGTAAATGTAGATGAAAATATCATTACTCTTGCCAATACTTACAGCTTTAAGGTAAATTCTACCGATACCGAGAATACAACTACTTGGAACAGTGCATACGCCACTATCAATAAGGTGAATATTTTCTTGAAACATATTGAAGAAGTGAAAGATTTAGTTGCCGATAAGTATGAGCAGTATAAAGCTGAGGCTTTGTTCTTGAGAGCAATGACTTATTATTACCTCAACAATCTGTATGCAATGCCATATACTTTAGATCAGAATGCTAAGTCTGTTCCTTTGAGATTGGAGGCCGAAACTGGTCAGGAACATAATGGAAAGAAGAGAGCCACAGTAGCAGAGGTATACAATCAGGTGTTGGAAGATTTGAAAGCAATGGATAATCTTCCTGATAAATCGGGGCTTGACGAACAAAATGTGACACGTGCCACTAAGGCTGCTGCCAATATGCTTAAGATGCGTGTATATATGTCGATGGAAAACTGGACAGAAGCAATAAAAGCAGGAGAATCTGTAAATGGATATTCACTTACTCCGAAATTTTCCGATTTGTTCAGGGCACCATATTTCACAGATGAGACTATCTTTACTTTGCCTATGAGTGACAATGACAGACCAGGTTCTCAAGAGGGGCTTGGAGGTTATTACAACTCTTCTGCATATATTCTTGTTGTAGATATGGAGAACGGTATATTTTCTCCTAAATTCCAGTACAATAACTCTACAGATGCACGTTGTACCTTACTTCAGAATGAAGGTGCAAGACGTACAAGATTGATGAAATTTATAGACGGTGCAAGATATCAGGATTGGGTTCCTGTTTTCCGTTATTCCGAAACTTTGCTTAATCTTGCAGAGTGTTACGCAAACAATGGTAGCGAAGACAAGGCGCGCGAATGTTTCAAGCAGGTAAGACGTCGTTCTATATCAGATTCAAATGATACATATCTTGATGACTCGAAGATAGATGCATTGTCGGGTGATGACTTGAAGCAGGCTATATACGATGAAAGACGTGCAGAGTTTATAGGTGAAGGAATAAGAGGTCTTGATGTATTTAGAAGAGGTGAACCTTTTGTACGCGGAGAAATGGTGGTAAATCCAAAAGATATGGGATATGTATGGCCAATATCTCATTTCGAACAGCTAATGAATCCAGATTTGAATAAATAATATACATAATCGTATAACATTTGATAAATGACAGAATAGAATGTATAACACATTTCAATTCTGTCATTTTTTTTCTCTGTTTCTACTTTGTTTGATGCCTGTATATTTGCATATGTCACAGATTATTACGAATATTGTACTTATTTCGTTTTTAAAGAATTATATGAAGAAGATAAATTACTTGCCTCTTGTCATCACTTTCTTGTCTATGCTTTTTTCGTGTACATCGTCAAAGAAAAAAGAACACACCATCATACATCAGGATTTGCAACAGATAATAGAAGATGGAGAACTTGTTGCGCTTACCATAAGCAGTTCGGCCTCTTATTTCAATTATCGTGAGACTCCTATGGGATTTCAGTACGAACTGGCAAAGCAGTTTGCCAATTCATTGGGTGTAGAGTTAAAGATAAAGGTAGTAAATTCTGAGGTGGAACTTGTGAGAGCCTTGCTTGACGGGGATGGAGACATCATAACATATAATCTGTCTGTCACCAACACTCCTAAAGATAGTTTAATATATTGTGGAGAAGAGAATATTTCACATCAAGTACTTGTACAGAGAAACGGTAAGAATACAGTTAAGGATGTAACCCAACTTATAGGCAAGGATATATATGTCATGCCTGGGAAATATCAGCAGAGGCTTGATAATCTTAATAAGGAACTAGGCGGCGGGATAAACATTTATGTAGCTGATCATGATAGTGTTACAAACGAAGATCTTATAAGTATGGTGGCAGAAGGAAAGATTGACTATACCACTTCGGGCAATGAGCTGGCAATGATAAACAAGACATATTCGCCTAATCTCAAGGTAGACATAGAGATAAGTTTTGATCAAAAATCTTCTTGGGCTGTAAGAAAAACATCGCCTATGCTTGCTGCTGCAGCTGATAAATGGCACAAGGAAAATATCAATTCAGCAGAATTTATAGCAAGTGCAAGGAGATATTTCGAACTAAACAAGCGTACACAGCAGGGTACGATACTGTCTGTTGAGAACGGAACGATTTCGCATTATGATGATTTGTTCAAGAAGTATTCGGTAAAGATAGATTGGGACTGGAGATTGTTTGCTGCATTGGTCTATACCGAGTCGAATTTCAATCCTAATGCTGTTTCATGGGCAGGTGCCAAAGGACTCATGCAGCTTATGCCGTCAACGGCAAGGGCTTTCGGTATGCCTCAAGGAATGGATACTGACCCTGAAGAAAGTATAAAGGCAGGAGTGGAGTACATAAGAGAATTGGAAAGTATATTCTCTAAAATTAAAGACAGAAAACAGAAGGAACAGTTTGTTCTTGCATCTTATAATGCTGGAATAGGCCATGTGTTTGATGCTATGGCTTTGGCAGAGAAATACGGTAAGGACAAATATAGATGGGACAACAATGTTGAAATATACATGCTTCTCAAAAATAAGGAAGAATATTATAAAGACCCTGTGTGTAAAAACGGCTATTTCAGAGGAATAGAAACTTATAATTTTGTTCGCAACGTACGTACAAGGGCAGATGTATACATACAGAAGATAAAATGAAAACCGGAAATTCCACAATGGGAACTTCCGGTCAATTATATAAGCAATTATAGATGAAAATGAGCTAATCTCATTTGAACATATCAATAATCTTGTTCAATTCTGTAGAGTTTATAACTCCACTTTGTCGCCATACCTGTTTCCTGTTTTTGAAGATCATTAGTGTAGGTACAGACTGTATAGCGTATTGCATGGCTGTGTTTCTATTTTTGTCTACATCTACTTTAATGATTCTTACGTTGTCTCCTTGTATGTCTTTGACTTGTTTCAGTATTTGTGTCATTGCTTTACAAGGACCGCACCATTCGGCAAAGAAATCTACAAGAACAGGTATATCTGATGAATTTATCAAATCAGTAAAACTTTCCATATAGCTTATCGTCTTTATTAAGTTTTTATCTTATTTGTTTTAAATAAAAACAATACTAAAGTAGGATTTGTTCATTACATATGATAAAAAAAAGTGGAAATACTTTTCAGTACCTCCACTTTCCATATATACAAAATGTTTATTTGTTTATTTTTGAGTAGCGTGCGTTAAGCCCGTCTACAATTTCCTGAGTGATATTATAAGCAGGGTCTGCATAAAGAAGATTGTCAAATCCTGAGTTGCTTATAATAAGGCTATACCCTTTGTCCTTGTTGTATATCTTAAGGAATGAATTGATAGAGTCTCTTAGTTGTAGGCTGTTCTTCTGGTTTTCATCAGCAAGTTCTTTACTTAGTTTTTCCTGTAAGGCCTGAAGATCTTGTTGCTGTTTAAGTATGCGGGTCTGCTGCTGCTGTGCGCTTTCCTGACTTACAAAACCATTGTTTTCGTATTTACGCTGAAATTCCTTCATTGCAGCATCAAGAGATTTAGCCTTTTCGTTAAGTGTTGTACGGATGTTTTCTTCTTTCTTTATCATCAGTTCGTTCAAGTCGTTCCAAAAACGATATTTAGTAAGAAGAGAATCTATTTCTACATAAGCAATTTTTACGTTTGCATTACCTGTCACAGCACTAGTAACAGATGTATTGCTGTTTGATTCTGTTTTATTACCAGTACACTGCACAAACATTACAGCCATTATCAGGGCTAAAAATCCTTTAAGGACATTCTTTACTTTTCTCATAGATCTTTTTGTAGCGTTTAAAAAAATTAGTTATTCATTATCATTTTCACTATCTTCATCTTCAAGGCTGTCTTTACTTTTTTCCCTTTCAGCTATAGCATTGGGATTGGCCTTTTGCTGTTCTCTGTCTTGCGACTGTACACAACCTATGCCTCTTTCTCGCATTGCCTTGTTTCCGCTGACATGTGTATTGGGGAACTTCCCGTTTTTCTGTATCAGCATCTTTATACACAATAGTGCTATACAAATAGCAACTATTAACATTGTAGCTAGTATTATCTTCAGCATTTCTATATACTTTTGTACTGCAAATATATAGTTTTTTGTAACGATTTATCCGTATAATCACTTTAAAAATACTTTTGTATATGGATTAATACATGAATTTAACGTATTTTTGCAAAATTCAGATGTTAAACTAATAATAAAATACTGATTTTATGGAACTAAATGAATTAAAACCACAGATTGTATTCCACTATTTCGGTGAAGTATGCAATGTGCCACGTCCTTCAAAAAAAGAAGAGAAAATAAGAACTTATCTTATTGATTTTGCAAAGAACAAGGGGTTGGAATATAAAGTAGATAAAATAGGTAATGTCCTTATCAAGAAACCTGCTACTTTGGGATATGAAGATAGAAAGTGTGTGATATTGCAGTCGCATATGGATATGGTGTGTGAGAAAAACAATGATACGCTACACAATTTTGATACCGATCCTATACAGACGTATGTGGATGGAGAATGGCTGAAGGCAAAAGGTACTACACTTGGCGCCGACAACGGTATAGGTGTGGCAACCGAACTTGCAGTGCTGGATTCGGATGATATAGAGCACGGTCCTATAGAATGTCTGTTCACTGTAGACGAGGAAACAGGACTTACAGGCGCTTTTGCACTTGAAGGAGGTTTTATGAATGGTGATATACTTGTTAATCTTGATTCGGAAGATGAAGGTGAACTGTTTATAGGATGCGCTGGTGGTGCAGGTACTACAGCTGTATTTTCTTGTCCTATGGTAGACTCTCCTGAAGGATATTTCTTTTTCAAGGTTACAGTGAAAGGTCTTACAGGAGGCCATTCGGGTGATGATATAAACAAGAACAGAGCTAATGCCAACAAATTGTTGAACCGTTATTTGATACAGTTATCTGGCAGATATGACCTTCATATCTCTGAAATAGATGGTGGAAACCTTCATAATGCAATTCCTCGTGAGGCCCATGCAGTGTGTGCCGTACCTATGAAGGATAAGGAGTCTGTAAGAGTGGACCTGAATATTTTCATAGCCGAAGTTGAAAATGAATATTCAGTGACAGAACCTAATATTTGTTTTGAACTTGAATCGGAAACTGCATTGCCTAAGGTGATAGAGAAAGAAACCATGAGCAAGTTTCTCAACTCAATACATGCTGTCTACAATGGTGTATTTGCGATGAGTCAGAATATAGAAGGACTGGTTGAAACTTCTTCAAACCTGGCTTCCGTCAAGATGCGTGACGGTAATATAGTTGTTGCTACAAGTCAGCGTAGTTCAATCCTTTCTTCAAGAGTGGATATGTCTCAGACGGTAGCTGCTGCTTTCCAGCTTGGAGGTGCATCTGTCACTACTGGCGACGGTTATCCTGGATGGAAGCCAAATCCATCTTCCGAAATTCTTGGAATTGCAGTAGAAAGCTATAAAAAACTCTTCGGCATAGAGCCAAAGATTAAGGCGATACATGCAGGTCTGGAATGTGGCTTGTTCCTCGAAAAATATCCTTCACTTGATATGGTATCGTTCGGACCAACATTAAGAGGGGTTCACTCTCCTGACGAAAGGATGTTGATTCCTACGGTAGACAAATTCTGGAAACATCTTCTTGAAGTATTGAAGAATGTACCTTCTAAAAAATGAAAAAATTAAGAACTCTGATATGTTGGGCACTGAGTCTGCTTTTTGCAGACTTGGCTGCCCAACAACAGTTTTTAGTGATGGAGTATAATGTAGAAAATCTGTTCGATTGCAAGCATGATACTCTGAAAGATGATTTAATGTATCTACCAGATAGTCCACGAGGATGGACTGTTAGTAAGTTCAACAAGAAGATACAGAATATATCAAAGGTAATATTGGCTTCATCTGGTAAGCATGTACCAGATATTGTTGGCTTGTGCGAAATAGAAAATGAATACTGTGCACATAATCTTGTAAAACATTCTCCATTAAAGGCTGCCGGATATGAATATGTCATGACTAACTCGCCCGACTTGCGAGGTATAGATGTATTGTTTTTATATCAGCCATACACATTCCGCTTGTTACAGAAAAACATTATCAGAATACCAACACATGAAATAGGAGGAAGACCGACACGTGATATACTTCATGTTAGCGGGATGGTAGTAAGCGGTGATACTCTCGATGTTTTCCTTTGTCATTTCCCGTCACGTTTTGGAGGTCAGAAATATAGCGAGCCATTCCGGCTTATGGCAGCAAATCGTCTGAGAACATATTCCGATAGTATAAACTCTGTACGGCAAAGTCCACATATTATTATAATGGGTGACTTTAATGATTATCCTGGCAATAAATCAATAAAGGAAGTTATAGGAGCTTCACGTCCGATGGATGATGTCTTGCCGGGAAAGTTATACAATCTTATGGATGGAAAGAGTGATGGAACATACCGGTATAAAGGTGAATGGGGAATACTGGATCAGATGATAGTAAATGGAAGGCTGTTGAAAGAAGGGAATATCACTACCAGTCAGTCAAAGGCACACATCATAAGATTTCCTTTTTTGCTTGAAGAAGACGACAAGTATGGAGGAGTCACACCATTCCGCACTTATATAGGTATGCGTTATCATGGTGGATATAGCGATCATTTGCCGGTAATGCTTGAGCTGGAGATAAAAGATAATTGAAATTTCTATACACAATAGGTTCATCACGTTCGTGATGAGTGTTTATCACGTTCGTGATGAGCATTTATCACGTTGGTGATGAGTATTTATCACGTTCGTGATGAACTTAAAACTTTTGATTGTTCTTTAGTATATACCATTTTATCAAAAGTGTAATAAGTAATAAAATCTACATATGAGGATTCAATAAATGAGCGTCAAATTGTCTAGCGTCAAGTTAGAAGTACAACAAGCCAAATTTATTATGTAAAACTGTCAAAATATTAAGATAATAGCCGTTATTTTTCAAAAAATACATACCTTTGTAATATAATTAGTATATAGTATAAAGAAATGACAAATATTAAGATTCCTTTATTGGGAAAGACAATCAGTGATTTACAATCTATAGTTGCAGATTTGGGTATGCCTAAATTTACCGCAAAGCAGATATCTTCATGGATATACGAAAAGAAAGTCTTTTCTATAGACGATATGACAAACCTTTCGGTTAAGAATCGTGAAATTCTTAAAGAAAAGTATGAAGTGGGAGCTGATGCACCTGTTCATGAAATGCGCTCGGTCGATGGAACTGTAAAATATTTATTTCGTACTCCGGAAAATGATTATATAGAATCTGTATATATCCCAGATAATGATAGAGCCACTCTATGTGTGTCTTCACAGGTAGGTTGTAAAATGAATTGTAAGTTTTGTATGACTGGTAAGCAAGGTTATACGACAAGTCTCACAGTATCCCAAATTTTAAATCAGATTTATTCTATCCCTGAAAGAGATTCACTCACAAATGTAGTATTTATGGGGATGGGTGAACCATTTGATAATCTTGATGAAGTCTTGAAGTCTCTTGAAATTCTTACTTCAGATTATGGTTATGGTTGGAGTCCCAAAAGGATAACGGTTTCTTCTGTAGGGCTTAAAAAAGGTTTTGAAAGATTTTTGAACGAGAGTGACTGTCATTTGGCTATAAGTCTACATTCTCCGTTTCCTGCACAAAGAAAGGAATTGATGCCTGCCGAAAAAGCTTTTTCTATAATGGAAATAGTTGAAATTCTTAGAAATTATGATTTCAGCAAGCAAAGAAGATTGTCTTTTGAATACATTGTTTTTAAGGGTGTAAATGATAGCATTGTATATGCTAAGGAACTTGTTAAGATTTTGAAAGGATTGGATTGTAGGATAAATCTTATACGTTTTCATGCAATACCGGATGTTGACTTGGAAGGTACTGATATGGAGTCAATGATAACTTTTCGTGATTATTTGACTAAACATGGTTTATTCTCTACTATAAGGGCCTCAAGAGGTGAAGATATATTTGCTGCTTGTGGTATGCTTTCTACCGCACAACAGCAATCTGAAAAAGAAAGAAACTAATAAATTTAATGATATGAAACATTTGGCTTTTTATTTAAATGTATTATTGCTGGCTGCTGTCATGGCATCATGTAATAGAAATGGTAAGAGTATAGTAACTCCAGTATCAAGCGGTCGTCCTTATGAAGTGTTGGTTGTAGCTGATGATAAATGTTGGAATAGTCCTGACAGTGCTTTATATCATGTTTTGGATACTGATGTTCCCGGTCTGCCTCAGTCAGAGCGCTCATTTAGAATTTCCAGAGTACGTCCTTCGCATTTTGACAGGGTGATGCGTATATTCAGAAATATAATAGTGGTTGATATTCAGGATATTTACACTCAGACAAAATTTAAATATGCGCGTAATGCATATGCATCTCCACAGATGATAATGACTATCCAGTCTCCTAGTCAAAAGGATTTTGCTGAATTTCTATCAAAGCATGGACAGATTGTTGTTGATTTCTTTACTCGTGCAGAGATGAATCGTCAGATAAATTTACTTAAGGAAAAACATAATAACGCTATTTCGGCTAAAGTTGATAGCTTATTTGATTGTGATATATGGTTCCCTAACGAATTAAACTCCTTCAAGGAAGGAAAAGATTTCTTTTGGGCTTCTTCAAATCTTAATGATATGAATTTTGTGATGTATTCGTATCCATTTACAGATAATAAGACGTTTACAAAGCAGTTTTTTATCAACAAACGAGATTCTGTGATGAAAATCAATATTCCAGGCTCGGAAGAAGGAATGTATATGGAAACTGCGGATTCGATTTATCTTGAAGCGAAAAACATTTCTGTCAGAGGAGATTATGCATTTGAGGTAAAAGGATTGTGGGAAATGAAAAATGATGCTATGGGTGGTCCTTTTGTATCTCACGTAAGAGTAGACCGAGCAAATGCTAGAATTATTGTTGTTGAAGCATTTGTATATAATCCTGGTAAATTGAAGAGAGATATTATGCGTAAACTTGAAGCTTCTTTATATACTCTGAAACTGCCTGCAGAAAAAGAGGTTGGTGAAATTCCGGTTGACAATGATATTACAGAAGAAAAAATAGAGACAGAACAAGGACAGAACGAAGAAAATTAATTTATGATTATGCGTAAGATAAGAGTAGGAATCACACACGGTGATATTAATGGTATAGGATATGAAGTCATTTTGAAGGCTTTTTCTGATTCAGAGATGATGGACATTTGTACTCCTGTTGTGTATGGTTCGCCAAAGGTTGCTGCCTATCATCGTAAGGCTATGGATATTAATACCAATTTTAGTATTATTAATTCATATAAGGAAATACAGGATGGCAGGTTGAATATATTGAATTGTACAGCAGAGGATATAAAGGTAGAATTGTCTAAACCTACAGAAGAAGGTGGAAAAGCTGCTCTTGATGCTTTGGAAAAAGCATTGGCTGATTATCGTGAAGGCGGAATAGATGTTCTTGTCACTGCTCCTATAAACAAGCATACAATACAATCTGAAAGTTTCCATTTTCATGGTCACACGGAATATATTGAGGAGAGAGTGGGAGAAGGTAATAAGTCATTGATGATTCTTATGAAAGATGATTTTCGAGTAGCCCTTGTTACAGGCCATGTTGCAATAAGTGAAATTCCGTCTGCTTTGACAAAAGAACTTGTAGAGCAGAAAATGGAAATATTCAACAAATCTCTCAAACAGGATTTTGGAATAGGATGCCCTCGTATCGCAGTATTTTCTCTTAATCCTCATGCTGGTGAAAATGGTCTTATGGGTACAGAAGAGCAAACAGTTATAATTCCTGCTATAAATGAAATGAAGGATAAAGGTATTCAGTGCTTCGGACCTTATCCTGCAGATGGATTTATGGGATCGGGTAATTATAATCATTTCGATGGTATATTGGCTATGTATCACGATCAAGGGCTTGCTCCTTTTAAGGCTTTGGCTATGGATGAAGGTGTTAATTTTACGGCAGGTCTTCCTATTGTCAGAACATCTCCTGCCCATGGTACTGCATATGATATTGCGGGAAAGGGAATTGCAAGTGAAGACTCTTTCCGTCATGCTGTTTATGTGGCTATAGATGTTTTCCGTAATAGATGTATGGAAAAGGAAATAAGTGCCCGTCCTTTGCGCAAACAGTATTATGAAAAGAGAGATGATAGTGATAAACTGAAACTTGATGTGGTGGATGATGAAAATTAAATAAGGATATTTAGATATGAAATTTGCTATTATTTCTGCAGGTGAAGGCTCAAGGCTTTCTCAAGAAGGTGTACAGTTACCAAAACCTTTAGTCAAATTATCAGGCAAGTCTATGATTGACAGGCTTATTGATATATTTATAGAAAATGATGCCGAGGAAATTGTTGTCATTATAAACAATGAAGTCCAAATGACTAAAGAACATATGGTTGAACTTCAGAAGAAAGTATCTGTACCCTTAAGGGTTATAGTAAAGACTACTCCAAGTTCTATGCATAGCTTTTATGAGCTAAGTAAATATTTGAAAGATGATAAATTCTGTATGACCACGGTTGATACCATTTTCCGTGAAGATGAATTTGCCGATTACATAGAAGCGTTTAAGAATTCGGACAAGGACGGTATGATGGCTGTTACAGATTACATTGATGATGAAAAGCCGTTGTATATTTCGACAGATGAAAATCTGAAAATAAAAGGTTTCCATGATTTGAAGACTGATGGATGTAAATATATCTCTGGTGGAATTTATTGTTTGACATCCAAAGCTATTTCCACATTAGAGAAATGTATGGAAAATGGATTGTCAAGAATGAGAAATTTTCAGCGTGAGTTGATTGTTGATGGAATGAATTTGGAGGCTTATCCTTTTTCAAAGATTCTAGATGTTGATCATGCAAGTGACATTGTAAAGGCTGAAGATTTTTTGAATCATAAAGAATAGAGTTTTATGTCTTGTATTGAAGATAAAATAAAGATAGTTGGTATTAGTAGAGGAGATGAGTTCTCGCCAAATCATGTAGGCAATGATGCTGCAATATTTAGATTGACTGTAGAAGAACTGGAAAAATCTGGTTTCATAGTAGAAGTATATACTGAAAAATTATTTCTAGAAAGTAGAATAAAACCAGATTTTGTATTTGATATGGCTCGTGATAGAGCTACAGTAAATAGACTTAAAGGGTTGGAAGATGAGGGTGCGGTTGTTGTAAATTCCGGTTATGGAATAGACAATTGTGTGAGAAAAACTATGACTGAAATTTTGATAAAGAACAAGATTCCTCATCCCGAAAGTTTCATCATCCCGACAGATACTAATTTTTCTCCTGAAATTTTCCCATGTTGGATAAAAAGAGGCGACTCTCATGCTATGGTAAAAGAGGATGTTGTGTATGTAGAGTCCAGACAGGAAGCCGAAATTGTCTTAAAGGATTTTAAGAAAAGGGGTATACCTGAAGCTGTTGTCAATAAACATCTTGTTGGTGATCTAATTAAGTTTTATGGTATTGCAGGAACTGATTTCTTTTATACTTTCTATCCTACAGAACAATCACATAGTAAATTTGGTCTTGAAGCTATAAATGGAGAAAATAGAGGCTATCCATTTGATATTGAGAAACTGAAGGAATATAGTAATAGAGCGGCAGAAGCTTTGAATGTTCCTATATATGGTGGCGATTGTGTAGTCTCGTCTGAAGGTGACATTAAGATAATAGATTTTAATGATTGGCCAAGTTTTGCCAGATGTAGAGATGAAGCTGCTCCTTTTATAGCAGAATGTATAAAAAGAAGAATTTTAAAAAATATTAGTGGTAATGAGTAATGAAAATAAAGGCTTGAAATCTTCTTTCAAGTCAATGGATACCGAAGAATTTCTTGATATTTATTTTAACAGACCTATAGGATATGTTTGGGCCTTGTTTTTCAACAAGTTTGGTGTTCACCCTAATGTGGTGACTATATTATCTATTTTTTTAGGTATTGGAGCTGGTGTGATGTTTTACTTTCAAGACATGAAGCACACTCTGATTGGTATATTTTTGTTAGTGTGGGCCAATCATTATGATAGTTGTGATGGACAGCTGGCTAGAATGACAGGCAAAAAAACCAGATGGGGAAGGATGTTGGATGGGTTTGCAGGTGATTTATGGTTCTTTACGATTTATGTTGCTATTTGTCTAAGATTGATGAATCAGCCGTTACCTTTTGGGATTGGTGAATCTGATGGAATGGTTTGGGGAATATATATATGGGTATTGGGAATAGTTTCTGGCGTTATTTGTCATAGTCGTCAGTGTACAATTGCTGACTATTATAGAAATATACATTTATTCTTTTTGAAAGGAAAGGCTGGAAGCGAGTTGGATAACTTTCGTCAGCAAAGAGAAATCTTTTATAGTTTGCCTTGGAAGGGGAATTTTTGGTGGAAAGCCTTTCTATTTTTCTATGGCAATTATACTAGACGTCAAGAACTTCTCACTCCTAAGTTTCAGAAGTTTTATGCAATGGTTCAAGAAAAATATGGTGATGATATACCCCAAGAGTTAAGAGACGAATTCAGAAAAATGAGTCTTCCACTTATGAAGTATACAAACATCCTGACTTTTAATACAAGGGCAATAACTTTGTATATTACTTTATTGATAGGTGAACCTTGGATTTATTTCTTGTTTGAGATTATTGTGATGACATTGATATATTTGTATATGATATATCGTCATGAGTCTATGTGTGTTTATTTGTATGATAAATATGAAAGATAAGGTTAGAAATATTTTTTGGTTCTTTGGAGTCTTTGCCATTATTGTGATGCTTTTTACATTTGATATGGATTATGAAGAACTATTGTTTAATTTGAAAAAAGCCGGATATTGGTTTCCTGCTGTAATAGCTTTATGGGTTATTATATATTTATTCAATGCCTGGTCTTGGTATGCCATTATTTCAGATGGTAAGCATGCTAAGATTCCTTTTTGGAAAGTATATAAACTGACTATATCTGGATTTGCCTTGAATTATGCTACTCCAGTGGGGCTAATGGGTGGTGAACCATACAGAATAATGGAGTTGACTCCTTATGTTGGTGGAAGCAAGGCTACATCATCTGTAATACTATATGTAATGATGCATATATTTTCTCATTTTTGTTTTTGGCTTTTTTCTGTTTTACTTTTTATCATTGTAGAACCAGTAAATTTTGGAATAGGAGTTATGTTGTCTTTGGTAGGACTGTTTTGTGTCATGGCTGTGTATTTTTTTATGAAAGGATACAAAAATGGTATGGCAGTTAAAACTTTGAAGATGCTATGTCATGTCCCTTACTTGAAGAAATGGGCTAAGCGTTTTGTTTCAGAAAAGAGGGAGGCTTTGGAAAGGATTGATTCACAAATTGCAGAACTGCACAAGCAAAGGAAGTCTACTTTTTATTTGTCTCTGTCTTTTGAATTTCTGGCAAGGATATTGAGTTGTCTTGAGATTTATTTCATTTTAAATATTCTCACTGATGATGTCAGCTTTATAGCTTGTATATTGATAATGGCCTTTACGTCGCTTTTTGCAAACATGTTCTTTTTTTCTCCTATGCAGTTGGGGGCAAGAGAAGGGGGGTTTGCACTTGCTACTAGTGGACTGGCTATTTCTAGTGCTTTTGGGATATATACGGGTCTTATAACCCGTTTGAGAGAATTAGTTTGGATTATAATAGGAGTATTGCTGATGAAAGTAGGCAATACTTCTGATAAAATATTGAAAGATGACAAAATTGAAGATTAAAGGCATAGTATTTGATTATGGCGGTACTATAGATACTAATAGTCGTCATTGGGCTGAAGTTATATGGGATAAATATGAAGACGTAGGTGTTAAAGTAAACAAGAGCGAATTTAGAGAGGCCTATGTACATGGTGAAAGGACTTTGGCTCGTTTCCCTCATGTTAAACCGGAACATAATTTTAAAGATGTTCTTTATATCAAACTGAAAATTCAGATAGATTATTTAATAGAGAAAGGCTTGCTGGATAAGGTAGAAGCAATAGAAAACAAATATTCTGAAAGAATAGCAGAGTATTGTTATAGCTATGTCCTGGATGTCTTATCAAGGACAAAACCTGTAGTTAAATCATTGTCTGAAAAATATAAGTTAGTCTTGGTTTCAAATTTTTATGGTAATATAGAGGCTGTTTTGAAGGATTTCGGACTTATTGATTATTTTTCTGATATTGTAGAATCGGCTGTAGTTGGAGTAAGAAAACCCGATCCTGCTATTTATCAGTTAGGAGTAGAGGCAATGGGTTTTCCAGCTGAAGAGGTCTTGGTTATCGGAGATTCTTTCTCAAAAGATGTTATACCAGCAAATCATGTAGGATGTAAAGTAGCATGGCTCAAAGGTGAAGGATGGGGCGATGAAATAATAGACGAAAAAATTCCTGACGTGATAATAACCGACCTTCCTCAAATTTTAGAGTATACCATTTAGGAAAATGTAAGTGGATAAAGCTATTTTTACAACTATTCTTAGGCATGTTATTCTTTTTGATTGAATTATTGTCTTATTTTTATGTCTGTCTGTTTTTTTTACATAAAAAATTAGTTAAATTATAAATATAGCTTTATATTTGTCACAAATCTATAAGAAACAGATTGTAATATTTTTTTTATATAAAGTAATTTTGAAATGGAAAAAATGACAGTAAAGCCTGCTGATGGTAAGTTAGGCGTATTATGTGTAGGATTAGGTGCTGTTGTCACAACATTTATGACTGGTGTTTTAATGACACGTAAAGGTTTGGCAAAACCTGTAGGATCTATGACTCAGTATGATAAAATTAGAGTAGGTAGAGGTGAATCAAAGAAATATCTTCATTATGGAGAAATTGTACCAATGGCTAAACTTGATGATATCGTTTTTGGTGCATGGGATGTTTATCCGGCCAATGCATACGAATCGGCAATTAACTGTGAGGTTTTAAAAGAAAAAGATATCAATCCTGTTAAGGACGAATTGATGGCTATCAAACCAATGAAGGCTGCTTTCGACCATAATTATGCTAAGCGTCTTGATGGAGATAACGTAAAAGATTGTGCTACTCGTTGGGATATGGTAGAACAGTTGCGTGAAGATATCCGTAAGTTTAAGGTTGAAAACAATTGTAGCCGTGTTGTTGTTTTATGGGCTGCTTCAACAGAAATTTATGTTCCTGTAGTTGAAGATATTCATGGAACTTTGGCTGCACTTGAAACTGCAATGAAAAACGATGACCGTGAACACATTGCTCCTTCTATGTGTTATGCTTATGCAGCCTTAGCAGAAGGTGCTCCTTTTATCATGGGTGCTCCTAATACTACAGTTGATATTCCAGCAATGTGGGAAATGGCTGAAAAAACTAAGATGCCTATTGCCGGTAAAGACTTCAAAACTGGACAGACATTGGTTAAATCGGGTTTTGCTCCGATTATTGGAACACGATGCCTTGGTTTGTCAGGATGGTTCTCTACAAACATTTTAGGTAACCGTGACGGATTGGTTCTTGACGAACCTGCCAATTTCCATACAAAGGAAGTTAGTAAGCTATCTACATTGGAGTCTATTTTAGTACCAGAAGAGCAACCTGATTTGTATACGGATTATTACCACAAAGTAAGAATCAACTATTATCCTCCTCGTAATGACAATAAGGAAGGATGGGATAATATAGACATATTTGGATGGATGGGCTATCCAATGCAGATAAAGATAAACTTCCTTTGCCGTGATTCTATATTGGCTGCACCTCTTTGTCTTGATTTGGTGTTGTTGAGTGACGTGGCTGCTCGTGCCGGACGTTTTGGTACTCAGCGTTTCTTGAGCTTCTTCTTGAAGAGCCCAATGCATGATTATACTCAGAATGAAGTGCCTATCAATCACTTGTTCCAGCAGTATGTTATGTTGAAGAATGCTCTTCGTGAGATGGGTGGTTATGAAGCTGATGAAGAAATAGATTAATAATTGATTTATTTATAAAAGAAAGGATTATATTGGTTGTTATGACTGATATAGTCCTTTCTTGTTTTTTATGAATTGCTAATCAAAATGTTCTATTAATCATAAAAAATATAGAAGAATGTAAGTTTTGTAGTATCCTTATTTGTAATACTAAAAATAGATGAGTATTTTTGTAAAATGTATTTACGAAATATTCATATTGATAACATATGCTAAACAGATTATTTTTATTGATTATTTTAATTTTAGGATGTGTCAGGGCTTCTGCACAAATACAAGGGGTTGTTATAGATTCAGAAACCAAAGAACCGCTACCTTATATAAATATATATTATGAAGGAAAGGGAGTAGGTGCTGTATCTGATATTGATGGAAAATATTCAATACCATATCATGAAGGATGGAACGAACTTACTTTTTCTATGGTAGGATATACTACTCAAGTCATAAAGATAGACTCGAATACAAAAAAACTGAATGTCAAGTTGAAGTCTGATCTGATTTTGGATGAGGTTATAGTAAAACCTAAAAAAGAAAAATATTCAAGGAAAAACAATCCGGCAGTTGAAATGATGAAAAAAGTAATCAATGCGAAAAAGGCTAATAACCTTGAAGAGAAGGATTACTATAGTTATGATAAGTATCAGAAAATAACATTGTCTCTGAATGAAATAACTGCTGATTCAATAAATGAATCGAAACTTTTCAAAAAATATCCGTTTTTTAAAGAACAGGTAGAAGTGTGTGATGTTACCGGAAAAAACATTCTTCCTATATCGGTTGATGAAACAGTATCGCAAAAACTGTACCGTAAAGACCCTAAGAGTGAGAAAACTATTATAAAGGGACTTAATTCATCGGGGGTAAATGAGTTGTTCAATACAGGAGATATGCTCACTACTGTGCTTAAGGATGTTTTTCAGGATATTAATATATACGAAGATAAGTTCCGTTTCTTGCAATATCCTTTTGACAGTCCTGTTTCAAAATCTGGAATAGGATTTTATAAATACTATATAATGGATACAATTCAGGTGGAAAGAGACAAATGTTTTCATTTGACTTTCGTGCCGAATAACTCTCAGGACTTTGGATTTACAGGACATTTGTATGTCCTTGCAGATTCTACGTTCAGAGTGAAGAAGTGTGTCTTGAATCTTCCTAAAAAGTCGGACATAAACTTTGTGGACAATATGATAATAGAACAAGAGTTTGAAGAATTGCCTACGGGTGAATGGACTCTTATGCGTGATGATATGTTGTGCGAAATGTCTTACTTGAAGAAAGTTTTAGGTTCGTTACAAGTAAGACGTACTACAAGATACTCTGGCTTCAGTTTTGATGAAATTCAGGAACGTATCTTCAAACGAAAGGGTGATGAAATTAAAGACATTAATGCTATGATGAGGGACGACACTTTCTGGAACGAATTCCGTCCTACAGAACTTACAAAATCAGAGAGTGAAATGGACTCTTTTATTAATAATCTGAGCAAGATAAAAGGTTTTAAATATATTATTTTTATAGCTAAGGCTTTTATTGAGAATTTTGTAGAGACAGGTAGTAAAAATCATCCTAGCAAAGTGGATATAGGACCTATAAATACGATGATTTCAAGCAACTATATTGACGGTTTGAGGTTACGTATGTCTGCCCAGACTACGGCAAATCTAAATCCTCATCTATTCCTTAAGGGATATTATGCATATGGTTTCAAGGATAAGCGTTCTAAATATATGGGTGAGGTTGAATATTCATTTAATAAAAAGGAATATCTGCCAAGAGAGTATCCTAAGAATTCTTTGACATTTACATATCAATATGACAATATGTTACCTACCGACAAGTTCTTGGGTACTGACAAGGATAACGTATTTACATCTCTTAAAGTTACCTCGGTAGACCAATATAATTATGAAAGGACTGCCCGTCTTAAATATGAACTTGAGATGGAAACTGGTCTGAAGACGACTTTTTCATTGAAGCATGGAAATTATGAGCCATGTGGAAAACTATTTTATAGAACAATGGAAAATGAATCTCAGCTTCAGCAGAATTTGAATGGTGCAACTTTGACCGAGATGGAGTATCTTAAATCACCATTAAATGTACATGATTTCGATTTGTCTGAAGCCTCTGTAGAGTTAAGATATGCTCCGGGAGAAACATTTGTGAATACAAAGCAACGTCGTTTGCCTGTTAATCTGGATTCACCTATATTCACATTAAGGCATACCGTCGGTTTCAAGGGGATATTAGGTTCGGAATATAATTATAATGTATCTGAAATTTCAATGTATAAAAGGTGGTGGATGTCATCTTGGGGAAATATAGATACTTCTATAAAGGGAGGAATCCAGTGGAACAAAGTACCATTCCCTTTGTTGATAATGCCTGCAGCCAACTTGTCGTATATTATTCAGGAAGAAACATTCAGTTTGATAAACAATATGGAGTTCTTGAACGACAGATATGCATCTCTTGATGTTTCATGGAATCTTCAAGGTAAACTATTCAACAGAATACCTTTACTTAAGAAATTGAAATGGAGGGAGTTTATCGGTGTAAAATGTTTATGGGGTACACTTACCGACAAGAACAATCCATTATTGCATAAAAACGCAGATGACCCTTTGCTGATGATGTTTCCCGGACATTATGATGCGAGTGGTGTATACCACACATCAAGTTATGTAATGGACAAGAAGAAACCATATGTTGAGGTGAGTGTTGGAATCCATAACATTTTCAAACTTTTGCATGTAGAGTATGTAAGAAGATTGAATTATAATGAACTGCCTACTTCTAATAAATGGGGTGTAAGATTTATGATTCGTACTGTGTTTTAATACGTTTTTCTGCCAAAATTTCTTCTTCTTGCCAAAGATTTTGTAATTTTGGCAGATAAAACATAAATAATATGGTAAAATCTGATATTCAAAATATAAAGCTCCGTTTTGGTATTATAGGAAATGCCGAAGGTCTTAACAGAGCAATAGACATAGCAATGCAGGTAGCTCCTACAGATTTATCTGTTCTTGTTACCGGCGAAAGTGGAGTTGGTAAGGAAAGTTTTCCTCAGATAATACATCAGTTCAGCAGACGAAAACACGGTCCTTATATTGCTGTGAATTGTGGGGCCATTCCTGAAGGTACTATTGATTCGGAACTTTTTGGTCATGAAAAAGGTGCCTTTACTGGTGCTATAAGTGATAGAAACGGTTATTTTGCCGAGGCTAATGGGGGAACAATATTTCTTGATGAAGTTGGAGAACTTCCATTGTCTACTCAAGCCAGATTATTGCGAGTCTTGGAGTCAGGCGAGTATATCAAGGTTGGTTCATCAAAGGTACAGAAGACCGATGTTAGAATAGTAGCTGCTACCAATGTCAATTTTGCCGAAGCCATAGCAGACGGGCGTTTTCGTGAAGACCTGTATTACCGACTAAATACTGTGCCTATAAAAGTTCCTCCTTTGAGAGAAAGGCCTGACGACATAACACTCCTTTTCAGAAAATTTGCTTCTGATTTTGCCGAAAAATATAGAATGCCTTCTATACAACTAAATGAAGAGGCAAAGCATATACTTGTAGGATATTCGTGGCCTGGAAATATCCGTCAGCTTAAAAATATAACAGAGCAGATATCCATAATAGAAACCAATAGGGATATTTCTCCTGACATTCTTTCTACATACCTTCCCGATATGTCTTCTAATAATTCTAAGTTGCCGGCATTTGTTGGACTTAGGCATGGTGATAATAATATGAAAAGTTTTGAAAGCGAGAGGGAAATCCTTTATCAGGTACTTTTTGATATGCGCAGGGATGTGACAGAACTGAAGAAACTTGTGCATGACATCATGAATGAAAGGGCAGGAGGGCAGCATCCGGTAAATAACGATGTCTCTCAGAGGGTATTTCATGACTCTGCAATGAATGTAATTTCAGGGATACCTATGGTTATGCCACAAGTACAGCAGCTCCCTACTGTTAACAAGCTTCAGCCCGTAGGGAATGTGTCAATTAACAATCATGATGTTACCTCCGACTATCAGGACACGGAGGTTTATGTAGAAGAAAACCTTTCTCTTGATGATGTGGAAAAAGAGATGATTAAGAAGGCTTTGGAGCGGCATAATGGTAAAAGAAAGAATGCTGCTGCAGACTTGAAAATTTCAGAAAGAACTTTATATAGAAAAATAAAAGAATATGGACTTGATTAGAATAAAGAGAATAAGACTTGTATCATTTGTAGTTTTTACGGTAATTGTATTTGCAGCATGCACGGTATCCTATAAGTTTAATGGTTCGTCTATAAATTATGAAAAGGTAAAGACTATTTCGTTTGAGAATTTCCCAAACCGTTCTGCAGCTTTTGTATGGGGACCTATGGAGTCGATGTTCAATACGAAACTTCAAGATAAATATATGCAGCAAACCCGCCTTCGTCAGATAAAGCAGAATGGTGATTTGGAATTGGCAGGCGAGATAACAAACTATGAAGCCTATAATAAGGGAGTAGGTTCTGACGGTTATTCTACAATGGCAGAACTGAAAATGACTGTAAATGTAAGGTTTGTAAACAATACAAATCATGCAGAAGACTTTGAACAACAATTTTCGGCTAGTCGCCCATATAATTCAAGCCAACAAATGTCTGCCGTACAGGAAGAACTTGTAAATCAGATGATAGATGAGATAGTAGAACAGATATTCAATGCTACAGTGGCAAATTGGTGATTGTGACATATGGAAATGCAGCAATTGAATGAATTGATAAAGAATCCCGACAGACTGGGTGATAAGACACTAGGCGAGCTACGTTCTTTAATTGACAAATATCCGTATTTTCAGACGGCGTGGGTGTTATATCTCAAGAATCTTTTTCTTGTAAACCATCCTTCTTTTAGAGATGAATTAAGAAGAGGTGCAGTGTATATTGCAGATTTGAGTGTCCTGTTCTATTATATAGAGGGCAGTAGATTTGTAATCTACAAGCATGAAGTTTCAGACAGAAACGGATTGGATGATACGGGTGACCGTACCTTGGATTTGATAGACAGGTTTTTGTCAGAACTGTCTGATAAAGAAACATTGTCAAATGAGCTTCCTTTGCCCGTAGAATCAGCGCCAGACTATACTTCGGTATTGCTTAAGGAAACACATTCCGAAGAAGATGAATCTATACCGATGAAAGGTCAGGACCTTATAGATAGTTTCATCGAAAAGTCAGACTGTCAGACCGAAGAACTGTTTGGGAAAAAAAAGGACGCTTCTGATATGGAAAATCAGGAACCTGTTGATACTCCTTCTTCCAACGAATTGGAAGTCAAAGACCGGACTTTGATTACTGAACATGAAGAAAATGAAGATGAAGAATATTTAACAGAAACTCTCGCTAAAATTTATGTTAAACAGCAAAGATATGATAAGGCTTTGGAAATTATTAAAAAATTATATTTGAAATATCCAAAAAAAAATGTTTACTTTGCAGACCAAATAAGGTTCCTAGAGAAACTGATTATTAATGCTAAATCAAAATAAAAGAAAATGTATTTATTATTTGTTGTATTGATTGTACTTGCAGCTTTGCTTTTGTGCTTTGTTGTAATGATACAGAATTCTAAAGGTGGCGGCTTGGCATCTAGTTTTGCTTCGTCAAATCAGATTATGGGTGTTCGTAAAACGACAGACTTTATCGAAAAACTTACATGGGGTTTGGCTGCTTTTATGGTAGTTATCAGTGTGGCAGCTTCATACGTATTGCCTCATGCTTCAGAAAAGTCATCTGTAATCATGCAGCAGGCTTTGGAAGAACAGAATACTAATCCATTGAACGCTCCTGCAGGTTTTGCTGCTCCACAGGCAGAGCAGAATGAGGCTGTAACAGCTCCTGCAACTGGTGATTCTGTAAAAGAGTAATCTTTTTAACCGTGAGATTTTAAGAAATTATAATGTCATTCATGAACTGTGTGTTTGTGGATGACATTTTTTTTATATGATACTTATGAGAAATGCTGAATTGACAAGTAATCGTAACAATGCAATAGATGCATTGCGAGGTTTTGCTGTTATGGGGATTATGTTGCTTCATAACATAGAACATTTTAATTTTTATTCGTTTCCCGAGCAGACAAGCAGTGTGCTTAAGTCTGTTGACGGCTCATTGTGGAATTTGCTATTCTTTACATTTGCCGGTAAGACCTATGCTATTTTTGCTTTATTGTTTGGTTTTACATTCTATCTTCAGAGCCGTAATTCAGAAAAAAGAAGTCTCGATTTCAAGAACCGATATATGTGGAGACTTTTGCTGCTTCTTTGTTTTGGCTTTTTAAATGCAGCCTTCTTTCCTGGTGAGATATTGGTTTTGTATGCACTGATAGGATTTGTGCTTGTTCCTATTAGGCATTTGGGCAACAAGTCTTTGCTAGTCTTGTGTGTGCTGTTTATGTTTCAGCCTGTAGAATGGATAAAAGTAATTTATTCGGTGTTCAATCCTGCCGATAATCCTGTTCAGATGATTTTTTCACTTGGCGATGTTTATCCTCAATTAAGAGGAGATTCTTTTTGGGATATGATAAAGGCTAATCTTGTGACCGGACAGCTTGCCAGTTTGAATTGGGCATGGTGCTATGGAAGAGTGTTTCAGACTGCTGCCTTGTTTATCCTTGGTATTTATTTAGGTAGGAAAGGATTGTTTGACGTCTCCTGTCATTCCAGGGATTTCTGGACTAGAATTCTATGCATTTCATTGCCTGTCACCATTTTTATGTATTTCTTTAAGGAATTGATTTTTTCTTTGATAGATATTCCTTTTATGCATTCTTCTGTAAAGACCATGCTGAATTCGTGGTATAATTTTTCGTTCATGTTGTGTCTTGTTTCTGCTTTTCTGCTTTTATATTGGACAAACAATGGTATCGTACAGAGGATTTTGGCTCCTTATGGTAGGATGAGTTTGACGGACTATGTAACACAGTCTGTTATCGGAAGTTTCCTGTATTTTGGATATGGAATGGAATTGCATAAAACGTGTGGTACAACTTATAGTCTGCTGATTGGTCTTATGTTTCTTGTCATTCAGATAGCCTTTGCTCATTGTTGGTTTAAGTATTTCAAGCGAGGACCTTTGGAGACTATATGGCATAGACTTACCTGGATAAAAGTTGGCCGATAGTAACGTTTGTGAAGTAGCGGATAATGTAAGAAAATTAAACGACAGGGCGTTCGTCTTTAAACGCCTTGTCGTTTTAGTTTAAGCGCTTGGTCGTTTTAAGACGAATGCCTGGTCGTTTTTCCCGGCTTGATAAATCCATAGGGATTTTACTATGCCTTTAATCTTTCTTCTCTGTCGAGGATATATATATTTATAAGAAAAGGGCTGATACTTTCGTATGAAACATCAGCCCTTTTCTTTTTCTATTTTCTATATTATATTGTTACTTGTTGATTTTACTCCAAGTGTCTTTTAAAGATACAGTTCTGTTGAACACCAGATGTTCAGCAGTAGAGTCTTTGTCTACATTGAAATAACCGATACGTTGGAATTGCAGATAATCCAAAGGTTTTGCTTCTGCAAGGAACTTCTCAACATAACATTCGTTCAATACTGTAAGCGAGTTAGGATTAATCATTTCCTGCATAGCTTCCAGAGGTGAGCAGTTTTTGGCTTCTCTTATTGCAGCCATTTCGTCTCTTGGGTTTTCTACTTTCCATAAGCGGTCATATAGTCTTACTTCAGCTTTTAGGCAGTGGTTGCAACTGACCCAATGCAATGTACCTTTAACCTTACGATTTGCTTCAGGCATTCCGCTCTTGGTGTTTTCGTCATATTCGGCATATACTTCTACAACATTTCCGTTTTCATCCTTCTTACAGCCGGTACACTTCACGATGTATGCATTTTTAAGACGGACTTCCTGCCCTGGAGTCATGCGGAAATATTTTTTAGGAGCATCTTCCATAAAGTCTTCTTTCTCCATCCATAGTTCACGGCTGAATTCTATTTTGTGAGTTCCAGATTCGGGACATTCTGGGTTGTTTATCGCTTCCATTTCTTCCACCTTGCCTTCCGGATAATTTGTAATGACAAGTTTCACCGGATTGATGACTGCCGATACGCGTGTTGCACGAGAGTTCAAGTCTTCGCGCACAGCACTTTCAAGAAGAGCAAAGTCGTTTAATGCATCGTATGTTGTATATCCAATCTTATCGACAAAATTCCTGATAGACTCTGGTGAATATCCACGACGGCGGAAACCGCATATAGTAGGCATGCGAGGGTCGTCCCAGCCGTTTACGAGTCCTTCTTTCACTAAAGTAAGAAGATTTCTCTTGCTCATTAGTGTGTAGCTTAAATTCAGCTTGTTAAATTCGTACTGATGCGGACGGTGGTCTTCCAAATCTTTACCATCTTTTACCCAGTCTACAAACAGGTCGTATAGAGGTCTGTGCACTACAAACTCCAGTGTACACAATGAATGTGTAACTCCTTCAAAAAAGTCGCTTTGTCCGTGTGCGAAGTCATACATAGGATATGCCTTCCATGTTTCGCCGGTGCGATGATGAGGGGTTTTTACAACACGGTAAATGATAGGGTCGCGGAAGTGCATGTTAGGGTTGGCCATATCTATTTTTGCACGTAGCACCATCTTGCCTTCTTCTGTTTCTCCGCTGTTCATCTTTTGAAACAGTTCAAGGCTCTCTTCTATAGGACGATCTCTGTAAGGGCTGTTCTGTCCAGACTGGGTAGGAGTACCTTTTTGTGCTGCAATTTCATCAGACGACTGTTCGTCTATGTATGCTTTACCTTCTTTGATGAGGTGTATGGCAAAGTCCCATAACTGCTGGAAGTAGTCAGAAGCATAATATTCATTTCCCCATTGGAATCCCAACCATTGTATGTCTTCCTTTATGGCTTCTACGTATTCTACATCTTCCTTTGTAGGGTTTGTATCGTCAAAACGAAGATTACATACTCCTCCATAGCGTTTTGCTATTCCAAAGTCCATGCAAATTGCTTTGGCATGACCAATATGGAGGTATCCGTTTGGTTCTGGCGGGAAGCGGGTCTGAATTCTACCGTCATTCTTTCCTTCCTTTAAGTCTTTCTCAACAATCTGTTCGATAAAGTTCAAACTCTTTTTCTCTGAACTTTCGTTAGCTTTTATTTCAGTCATGGTGTTTATTTTAATACAGAATTATGCGCAAAAATACAAATTTCTTTTGATATTATAATAAATATACTTATATAAGATTGTGTGATATGCATTTAAAATTGATTCTTGCAGTTTTTAAAATGTCGGTTATTGTTAATATATATGTGATAATTTATAGTTTTATTATATATAAATATTTAAAAATAGAAACCATTATTGCCATATACTTTATATCTTTGCGCTATACAATGAATGGGGTGAAAAGGCTCCACAATTGCCTGAAAAAGCATCAAATATTTAAAATATGTTTTATGACATCTTTTTTTATTTGGTCAATACAAAAAAACACCCCATCTTTGTGCCGTTATCCTGAAAACAATCTTTTTACCTTAAGAAAAAAAAACTAATACCTATTGAAAACTTGAAAAAGGCTCTTTGTGAAAAGGGCCTTTTTTATGCCATAATCATTACTTTTTGTATATAATTATGTACATTTGTAGATAAATGTGCGACAAGAAGTCGTACAAGTAATTGTTCAGCATAATGTCTGAACCTGTTGTTCCGTCAACAGTAGCCTAAAGAAGCATGCTTTACGAGTAATTGTTTGGTGCGAAGCCCTCTTGACAGTATGGTTCTATGCAGAAATATCCAATGTATAGGCTGTTAGGCTGACCGATATGAGTAATGGATGTGAACCGCTGCACCATCGTGACAAATGAATAGCTTACGGATATTTACAAGCTATAGCCAAAAGGCATGCAGTCAGGATAGTTCTCTATGTTTTAGAACTACACGGATGCAGTACTGCCGGTGGAGGGGCGGACTCTAAGTCGGTCGTCAGTTACTTGTACGGAACTTGGTAAGCCCGTATTTCTCCTGCTTTATATACAGCAGGTAAGCCAATCGCAAGAGAAGCCGAATGGGGTGCGGGTAAAGGATTGCGGAGAAAGCGAACGCTTCCGTGTAATGCGGAGGATAGAGGTTTAAACGTCACCTCATGCGAAAGCAGGCAGACTTCCGCAGGGTAATTCTTTGTGAAATCGTTCGAAGCCAAGATATTGGCAGTGAGGAAAGTGACCTCCAATAAAGGAAAACGCACGGCAGGGATTGACTACATAAAGTGGGATACCGATGCCAGTAAAATAGAAGCTATACGTTCTTTGACACGGAGAGGATATAAAGCCCTCCCATTGAAAAGGGTCAACATACCTAAGTCAAACGGCAAGACAAGACCGTTGGGAATACCGACCATGAAAGACAGAGCCATGCAGGCACTGTATCTTATGGCATTGGAACCCATAACGGAAAGTGAAGCAGATGCAAACTCTTACGGATTCAGAAAGTTCAGAAGTACGGTAGATGCGATAGATGCGCTCCACAGATGGATAAGCAGGGATTGCTCTCCCGAATGGATATTGGAGGGAGACATAAAAGGCTGCTTCGACCATATCAGCCATGAATGGCTTCTCGATAACGTACGAATCGACAGGCAGATACTAAGGAAATGGCTGAAAAGTGGAGTTGTATTCAACAAGTTGCTTCAACCAACGCTTGAAGGTACACCCCAAGGTGGTATTATTTCACCGACACTTGCCAATGCAACTCTTGACGGCATGGAAAGGATGCTCAAAGTCAATCTCGTAAGATATGTGGACGACTTCATTGTCACTGCCGACAAAAGGGAAATGTTGCTTGAAATAAAGGAAATGTTGACAACCTTTCTAAAGGAAAGAGAACTTACATTATCCGAGGAAAAGACACTGATAACACATATCAGTGACGGATTTGACTTTTTAGGGTTCAATGTACGGAAGTACAACGGAACATTGTTAATAAAACCCTCAAAAAAAAGTCAGAAACGCTTCACTGATAAGCTGCATGAGGTTGTGCAGACCAAAGGTAAGGCACTATCCCAGCAGGAGCTAATAGAGAAACTCAACCCTATAATAAGGGGATGGGGTAACTACTACAGCCATGTGGTATCAAAGGAGGTGTTCTGCCGATGTGATCATATCTTGATAAATCAACTCAAGAGATGGTTATACCGCAGACATACCAATAAGTCAAGGGAATGGATAAGGAAGAAGTATTTTATCCATGAAAGTGGCAGGTATTGGATTTTCGGTTTTGAATATGTATGTGGAGGAATAAAGGAGAAATTCACATTAGATAAACTGACTGACATTCCAATCAAGCGACACATAAAGATAAGATGCGAAGCCAATCCGTTCGACACTACATGGGACGAATACTTCGAGAGGCGGAAACTCAAAAACGCCCGTCAACGTGCGTAAAGAAAACTTTATCGGAAACAAGTCATCAAAAGATGATTATGAGCCGATTTAATTTTATGAGAATTAAATTTAGAATTATCGGAGCTGTATGCGGTGAAAGTCGCATGTACAGTTCTTAATGGGGGAAGCGGCAGTAATGCCGCCGACCTACAAAACAAATATGAAAAGATATGTCCCAACCATTAGCAGAACGTTTGCGACCTAAAACTTTGGATGATTATATTGGCCAAAAGCATCTGGTAGGTCAAGGTGCCGTGCTTCGTAAAATGATAAATTCAGGAAGGATTTCTTCATTTATCTTGTGGGGACCTCCTGGAGTAGGAAAAACCACTTTGGCACAGATTATTGCAAACAAACTTGAAACTCCTTTTTATACACTCAGTGCCGTGACTTCCGGAGTGAAGGAAGTAAGGGATGTCATAGAGAAAGCGCGCAACAACCGTTTTTTTTCACAGCAAAGTCCAATATTGTTTATTGATGAAATACACAGATTCAGCAAGTCACAGCAAGATTCGCTTTTGGGAGCTGTTGAAAAAGGAGTTGTGACTTTAATCGGTGCAACTACAGAGAACCCTTCATTTGAAGTCATTCGTCCTCTTCTGTCGCGTTGTCAGCTTTATGTCCTTAAATCATTGGAAAAGGATGATTTGCTGGAACTGCTACATAATGCCGTCGAGAAAGATGAACTTATGAAACAGAAGCATGTTGTGTTGAAAGAAACGGATGCTATATTGCGGTATTCGGGAGGCGATGCAAGAAAACTCTTGAATATTCTGGAACTTATAGTGGAGGCGGACGGAGAAATTCCGGTCGTTATTACAGACGAAAAGGTAGTGGAACGGTTACAGCAGAATCCTCTTGCTTATGATAAGGAGGGAGAACTTCATTATGATATAGTTTCGGCTTTTATAAAATCTATCAGAGGAAGCGACCCGGATGGAGCCATTTATTGGCTTGCACGCATGATAGAGGGAGGTGAAGATCCTGCCTTTATCGCCAGAAGGCTTGTTATATCTGCATCAGAGGATATAGGACTTGCCAATCCTAATGCTCTTTTACTTGCCAATGCTGCTTTTGATGCCGTTTTGAAGATAGGATGGCCTGAGGGAAGAATCCCCCTTGCTGAGGCTACGGTGTATCTGGCTACAAGCCCGAAGAGCAATTCTGCTTATTCGGCTATAAATGAAGCTATAGAACTGGTGAAACAGACTGGTAATCTGCCTGTACCACTTCATCTGAGGAATGCGCCTACAAAACTTATGAAACAGCTTGGCTATGGTAAAGACTATAAATATGCACATGCTTATAAGAATAATTTTGTAGAGCAGCAGTTCTTGCCGGATGAAATAAAATCTACTAGAATATGGCATCCACAGAATAGTCCTTCAGAAGCAAAACTTAAGGAAAGGATGGTACAACTGTGGGGAGATAGATTTAAAGAATAAGATTGTTTAAACTTATAGATACATTATATAATGAAAATAGTAGTTTTAGATGGACTAACCATGAATCCTGGCGACTTGTCTTGGGATTCTTTAAGAGAATTGGGAGATTTGATTGTATACGACAGGACTTCTAGAGAACAGATTGTAGAGAGGGCGCAAGGAGCCGATGCGGTATTTACGAATAAGGCCGTTTTGAATGCTTACGCACTTCGGTCGTTGCCTGGACTAAAATATATAGGTGTGTTGGCTACAGGATATAATGTAGTGGATATAAGTGTAGCACGCGAACTTGGAATTGTAGTTACCAATGTCCCGGCATATAGCACAGAGTCTGTTGCACAGATGGTTTTTGCTCATATTCTGAATATAACTCATAGTGTCGGACAATATTCCGAGGAAGCCCGTATGGGAATATGGTCTAAGAAGGAAGATTTTTCGTATACTAATTCTCCGTTGATAGAGTTGTATGGCAAACAGATTGGTATAGTAGGACTTGGTAATACTGGTTCGGCTACTGCACGCATCGCTTTGGCTTTTGGGATGAGGGTTATGACCTATACTAGTAAATTTCAGCATGAGCTGCCTGCTGGAATAGTGAAGGCTCGCAATATAGACGAACTGTTCGGCTCCAGTGATATAGTAAGTCTTCATTGTCCGTTGAATTCAGAAACATCCGAAATAGTGAATGGCTCTCGCTTGTCGCTTATGAAAAATACTGCAATTCTTATCAATACAGGAAGAGGGGGACTTGTTAACGAAAAAGATTTGGCCGAGGCTTTGTCAAGAGGTAAGATTATGGCAGCCGGAATAGATGTGATGGTAAGCGAACCTCCAACAATAATAAACCCGTTGTTGAGACAAAGAAACTGTTTCATCACTCCACATATAGCTTGGGCTACTGTTGAGGCTAGAACTAGACTGATGCATCAGGCTGTGCTTAATTTCTCACAATTCTTGAAGGGTGATATTATTAATAATGTAGCAAAATAAAATAATTATGACAAAGGAAGATAGAATAGAAAAGGCGGTTGCTCTTTTCAAGGAAGGTTATAACTGCTCACAGTCTGTAGTGGCTGCTTTTGCAGATATGTATGGATTTACAGACGAACAGGCATTGAAAATGTCGGCTGCTTTTGGTGGAGGTATAGGACGTATGCGCGAAACATGTGGAGCTGCTTGTGGAATGTTTCTGCTTGCAGGACTTGAAAAGGGTGCAATAGTAGGTTCTGACCGTGAAGGAAAGGCAGCCACTTATGCTTTGGTTCAGCACCTGGCAGAAAAGTTCAAGGAAGAAAACGGGACCTTGCGATGTGCCGATTTGTTGGGACTGTTGAAAAAGGAACCTGTAGTTTCTACTCCAGAAGCAAGGACAGAAAAATATTATGCCAAACGTCCATGTACTAAGATGGTGGAAAGTGCATCAAAAATATGGGCTGATTATATTTTTGATGAAAAAAAATAGTCAAAGCGTGAACAAATTAGAGTTTGTGTTGTTTTTTATATTAAACGTAAATTACACACACAACTCATAAACTAAACTAAAGTCATAGTCTATAAGGCTATGTATCATGAGGCTGTTCCAATTTATTTTGGAACAGCCCTTTTCGTTTATATATTCTTATTTATTGTTGTCATGTTATATTCAAAGAATCAGGTATATTTACCAGTAAAACAAGGGTTAAGTATAATTCCAGAAAAGGGGCTTGTAAATATTGTTTCTATAAAATAGGTCCATAAATATATTCTATAGCTTCTGTTTTTCAGTATTTAATCGAATTATATGGCTTTTATCTGTAAATTTTCCCATTTTAGTTATTCTTTATATATTATTACCAGGCAGCATATAGTTCTTGTTGAAGGTAAAAAGAAGAGACGTATCAAACTCTGTAACTAGAGAAAGATACGTCTCTTTTTAATTTAATTAAAATGACTAACCTTTTACTTTGTAGTCTTGAAGTATGCCTTTTTTATTGATAAATGTAAGTATGTAAGTAAACAAAATTTTGGCATATAGTATTACATATTACCATTTTCAGCTTGTCTGATCATTTCCTGACTTGCATACATGTAAATCTCAACGCGTCTGTTTTCCTGGCGTCCAGCTTCTGTGTCATTGCTAGCAACAGGGCTGTCTTCGCCTAAACCTTCAACACTTTTTATCTGGCTTCCTGATACTCCACGACTAAGCAAGTATCCCGAAACGCTTGCGGCTCTTTGTCTTGAAAGATCCAGGTTTTTCTGATAGCTTTGTTCGGCAGTAGAATTTCTCCATCCCGTGTTGTCTGTGTATCCATAAATTGAAACGTCCATTGTAGGATTGGCTTTAAGAACATTGTTGGCAAAATCTGTCAATGATGTCTTTGCGCTTTCACTAAGATTAGAACTACCCAATTTGAAAAGTATACCAGTATCAAATGTTACCTTAACGGCTTTAAGCCCGTTGTTGTCTGTCACTTGTTCTACTTGTGCTCCTTCTATTTTTGCAGCTTCTGCAGCAGCTTTATCCATTTTCTTTCCTATCAGCACACCAGCACCTGTACCTACAGCGGCTCCTACGGCAGCGCCTATTGCTGCACCTTTACCTTTCCCTGCCAAGCCACCTATTAATGCACCGAGGGCAGCACCACCGCCACCGCCAATCATACCTCCTTTGGCAGTGTTTGTCATACCGCAACTGCCAAACATTATTCCGGCACATAGAATAATACTAATAGATTTTATTTTATTCATGTCTGTAATTAGTTGTTTATTTCTTGATTTTTATCTTTTGTCCTTCTTATAAAATCTGTTCTTATAATCGTTAATATGCAAAAATAGGGTATTTTTTCATTGTGCTATTAACTCTTGCCTTTACAGAATCTATAACTTCTTTATTGTCTACGTTTGAGAGTACAGTTTCAATCATTTCAGCTATTTCGTACATCAAATCTTCTTTTGCACCACGAGTTGTGATGGCTGGAGTTCCAAGGCGTATTCCAGATGTCTGGAATGCAGAACGTGTATCAAATGGAACCATATTTTTATTTACAGTAATGTCTGCACTTACCAAAGCTTTTTCGGCCACTTTACCAGTCAGTTCAGGATACTTGCTTCTTAAGTCTACTAACATAGAGTGATTGTCTGTACCGCCTGATACAATAGTAAAACCTCTATCCATGAGAGCTTGTGCAAGAACAGATGCATTTTTCTTCACCTGTTTTTGATATTCCTTATATTCAGGTTGTAGACATTCACCAAAAGCAACAGCCTTGGCTGCTATTACATGTTCCAGTGGTCCTCCTTGTATACCTGGGAATACAGCAGAGTCTAGTAGCTGTGACATCATTTTCACTTCGCCTTTCGATGTCTTTTTACCCCAAGGATTAGGGAAGTCTTTTCCCATCATGATGACACCACCTCTAGGACCTCTTAACGTTTTATGTGTAGTAGATGTAACGATATGTGCGTATTCTACAGGGTTGTCAAGCAATCCGGCTGCTATCAATCCTGCTGGGTGAGCCATGTCAATCATAAGTAAAGCTCCTACTTTATCTGCTATTTCTCTCATTCGTTTATAATCCCATTCTCTGGAATATGCTGACCCGCCTCCTACAATTAATTTGGGTTTTTCTCTTAGAGCAATTTCTTCCATTTGGTCGTAATCCACTCTTCCTGTCTCTTTGTTAAGATTATATTCGCATGGTGTATAAAGTATCCCCGAAGTATTCACTGCTGAACCATGAGATAAGTGTCCTCCATGTGCAAGGTTCAATCCCATGAATTTATCACCAGGATTAAGTACTGCAAGGAATACGGCGGCATTGGCTTGTGCGCCTGAGTGTGGCTGTACATTAGTCCATTCGGCCCCAAATATTTGTTTTAGCCTGTCTATAGCAATTTGTTCGCTTTGGTCTACTACTTCACACCCTCCATAGTACCTTTTCCCGGGATATCCTTCAGCGTATTTATTTGTAAGGCATGATCCCATAGCTTCCATTACTTGGTCGCTTACAAAGTTTTCAGAAGCTATAAGTTCTATTCCTTTAAGTTGGCGTTCATGCTCTTTTTCTATAATCCCAAAAATTAAATCATCTCTTTTCATGGTGAAATAAATATTAGTGTTAGTACTTATGTTAGAAGATAAATCCTACAGAGAATCCTAGGACGTTCTTGTGTCTTTTTATGGTCAGTTCTTTCTCATTGTGTGGTTCTGATGTAGATATTTTATCATATTCAACCGATTTTGTTATGTTGTTGCATCCTATTTCATATCTGAAATCGAAAAAGATATTTGAAATGTTTACTCCTATACCTAGAACAGCCCCATAATTGATGGGTTGTATAGTTTCTTTTATATTTTCCTGATAGAATCCCGAATATTTACATTCGCTTTGTTTGTCGATAGTGAAAGATACTTTAGGGCCAAGGAAGAAAGACATGCCATACGGGTATGAATTAATAAATTTGTATCCGTATAGCAATGGTATGTTAATAGAAGCCATTTTGGTCTTTATTAAAGCATTGTCTTTCAAAGTAGCAGCATTGCTGTTGAGATTGCTTATGCTGATACTGCTGTTTGATATGGTATAAGATATTTCGGGTTGTATGAAATGTCTTTTCTTGATGTTTATTCTGGTAAAGACAGTGGCAGTGTATCCTATTTTATAGTTGTTTTCTATATCGTTTATTTTCTGGTTGCCATAGCTTATTTTATTGATAAACATCATGGTTGAGTTGAATCCACCTTTTATGCCGAAACTTACTTTATGTATTTCTTTATGCCTTTTGTTTTGCACGACATTCTGTGCATGCATGTTTGTGCAGCATGCAAGCAGAAATACAGAAAATATGTACAGGCTTTTGTTTATCATAAGTTTATTTCTTTTTCTGTACAGACCATCCGAATTTACCTATTTTCTCGCCTGTTTCATAATATCCTCCATGAGTATAAACCAACAGATTTGATTTTGCAAGTTCGAATTTTCCAGTTTCCGAATCAAGATATTTTTCGTCAGCTTTTACATTTACAACGTCTGCGATAAACATGTCATGCGAGCCTAATGATATTATCTCTTTTACCCTACACTCTATACATAGCGGTGATTCTTCTATTATCGGTGCATTCACAATTTTTGCTTTTCCCGGTGTAAGTTTCATTTCTTTGAACTTATTATAGTCTTTTCCAGATCTTACTCCACACCAGTCGGTAGCATATGCCATATCTTTTGTAGTGAGATTAATTACAAACTCCATATTCTTTTTAATAATAGGATAAGAGTGTCGTTCGGGTCTCACCGATATGTAACATATAGGCGGGTTGGTACATATAGTACCTACCCACGCTACTGTTATAATATTATATTCATCCTCTTTGCTTCCACAACTTACCAAAGCTGCCGGAACGGGATAAATCATTGTTCCAGGTTTCCAGTCCTGTTTCATCATTAAATCAGTTTGATATTATCTTTCTGCTGTTCTTTTTCGCAGTAATGACATTTCAGTAATCCTTTTTCCTTGTCTACCACATGAAACCATGTCTGCATAGGTTCGTTGTTGGTAATACATTTAGGATTGTTGCATTTCACTATACCTTTCAATTCATCAGGCATTATAGCCTCTTTTTTCTCTACCACCTTGTAGTTCTTTATGATATTGAGCTTTATATGAGGTGCGACTACAGACAGTCTGCTTATCTCTTCATCACTAAAGAATCTGTCGGCTATTTTTATAATACCTTTTTTGCCAAGCTTCTTGCTTTCCAGATTGTAACCTATTGTAATGTTACTGTCCATATGCTGTAGATTAAGAAGCGAAACTACAGTGAATAATTTATTGGAAGGTATATGGTCTATTACAGTACCGTTTTCTAAAGCGGCAACTTGTAGTTCTTTCTTTTCATTCATAATCATAATCTATTCCTACGTTGTTGCTTTAAAGTATCAGCTTTTACTTCATCAAGAGTTATTCCCAATACATCACACAAGATGGCTTCACGTGCATATAGTCCGTTTTGTGCCTGTTGTATGTAATAGGCTTTTGGGCTGTCGTCTACATCGTAAGCTATTTCATTTACTCTAGGAAGTGGGTGTAGGATTCTCAGATTAGTGCGAGATTTGTCAAGCATCTTTTTGTTCAAGATGTATATATCCTTCACTCTTTCATACTCCATCAGGTCGGTGAAGCGTTCTCTTTGCACTCTAGTCATGTACAAAATATCTGCATCGGCAATGACATCTTCGTTGAAGTCTGTATGTTCTACATACTTTATGTTATGTTCTCTGCAATATATCTTGTATTCTTCTGGCATTTTCAGTTCGTCTGGAGCGATGAAATGAAAAGTAGGGTTGAAGTGTCTCATTGCCATGAGCAAAGAATGTACGGTACGACCGTATTTAAGGTCACCCACCATATATATATTAAGATTTTCAAGTGTACCTTGAGTCTTGTATATGGAATATAGATCTAACATTGTTTGAGAAGGATGTTGGTTTGCGCCATCCCCTGCATTTACGATAGGAACATGTGTTACTTCACTGGCATATCTTGCTGCTCCTTCCAGAAAGTGTCTCATAACTATGATGTCGGCATAATTGCTTACCATCATTATTGTATCTTTCAGAGTCTCACCTTTCGAAGAGCTTGTCACTTTAGGATCTGTAAATCCTATGACTTTTGCCCCCAATCTGTTGGCTGCAGTTTCAAAACTAAGTCTTGTTCGGGTTGAAGGTTCGAAGAACAATGTTGCCACAATCTTTTCTGCCAGAAGGCTACGATTTGGTTTCTTTTCGAATTCTCTTGCCATTTCCAGCAGGTAAAGTATTTTTTCCTTGGAGTGTTCGGCAATTGTAACTAAACTTCTATTTTCCATATTAGCAGTTTTTTGTTTGTTTTTGTAATACCGAAGCCCAAAGGTAAATAAAAAATTTTAAAGTTCAATTCTTATCTTTGATAATTTATTGAAGATTTTGATTATGTCATATATTTATTAACGCTGTCAAGTCTGGCTTTTTGCGTAACTATAGGTCTTTCAGCAGAATATGATTGTTTTGTGACGAATATTCTTCTCTGGCCTTGATGATGGTCTTCCACGAAGAAGAAAATTGCCTTTTGTCAATGTTGAAGTCTTCGAATCCCATAGAGTCCAGTTTGCTGAGCAGCAGTCCAAGGCTCATCTTGCTTGTGTCTACTCCAGGCAGATAGCATGTTTCCTGTTCTTTACCGTTTTCCTTCAGTCCTTCGTAAATGAGTTGCAGGTCTTGCAGCTTATAAAGAATATCTTTGGCCAGTCTGATAGGAATTTTGTTTTCCCTGCTTAGTTCTTCTGCCGTATATGGTTCTTTGCCATTGTCGAATCGTTTGCATATTTTCGACAATAATACTGTGCAGAAGAAATCGTAATACCTTCTGCTAATGTTTTTTGATTCCTTGCCGTATTTGAATGATTCAAGATTTTGGCTTACGTAGTTCATTTCTGCGCCAAACAGACATATACTCCATGAAATCTGAGTCCACAACAAAAACATAGGTATGGCTGCAAAACTACCATAGATGGCATTATAGCTTGACACCCATATCTGACTATTGATATAGAAGTATTGGAACAGCTGAAAAGCACTACCCGACAAAATGCCGGGAATTACAGCATATTTGAATTTTACTTTCGTGTTTGGGATAAATGTAAAGAGCCCTATAAACATACCCCATGTTATGGCATAAGGGAACAGTTTGATAAAGAACTTCATTAATGGGGCAAGCAGACTGAACATATCGTCGTTCATTATTGTAGTCATGAATATCGACAGACCACTTGATATTACAATCAATAGCGGCATAAGTAAAATCATCGAAAAGTAGTCTGTGATTTTTCTGAATACAGTTCTGGGATGTTTCACCTGCCATATACTGTTGAAACTTCTTTCGATGTTGTCTGTCAGTATAAGTATCGTACACAAGAGCATGACTATGCCTATGCCTATGAAAACGCCGTTTTTGGTGTGTTGCAGATAAGAGTTTATCCATGTAAATACGAGTTCTGTCTGTCCGTTGTTCATGTTTCTTCGCAGCAGTTCCTCTATCAACGCGTCGAATCCGAAACCTTTGGCTATGGCAAACAGTATGGCCAGCATAGGTATGATTGACAATAGTGTGCTGTAGGTCAGGGCGGATGCTCGTACAACGATTTTGTTGTCGATGAATTGTTCTGTGCTGAGGAATATGATTTTCAAGATTTTGACGATATACCTTTGGGCTAAATTCAGTTCTTCTTCATCCTTTATCCAAAGTTCTTTTTGGAGGAAGTTTTTCATCTTATTGAATCTTGACATTGGCATATTATATATATGTGTATGGATTTTATTTAAAGAAAAAGGAAAGCAGTAGACCTGTAAGCCGGGTTCTGTATCCATTTATGGATGTCTGTCATTTATCTACGCCCATTGTCTCCAATAAGCTCTAGCGGTCTACCCTCCGACGTGGGGCGAGCAGCCCTCGTTGATGCCGGTTTACATGACCTTACAACTCCTAAGATGCACAGCGCGCATATTGCTATACGCCTGGTGGGCTCTTACCCCACCTTCTCACCCTTGCTTCGTAAAGAAGCGGTTATTTTCTTCTGCATTACTCTACCCTCGCGGACAGCTTTCTGTTAGGAAGTAGGATGCTCTGTGTTGCCCGGACTTTCCTCTTGTACCGAAGTACCAGCGACAGACCGGCCTGCTGCTTTCCAAATGCAAAGTTAGACAAATAAACTGAATAATAGACATTATATGACAAAATACTTTCAACTTATTTCTGACAACTTGTCGTAATGAATGTAAATTTGTCGCAAGTCTGCGTTAACACGTATTAATCGCATTATTTTCTTTGTTAAAAGAGAGAAAAAACTGAATGTCAGTGGTACAACAGTATGGATTTTGTTATATTTTAGCGGATGAAATGTTAAACAAGTTGGGAAATTAACAAACTAAATGGATTAAGATTATGAAAACAGTATCTAAATTTGCCATAAGTGCAGTTTCTATGATTGCAGTAAGTGCAGGGGTTGCCGGTGTTACGGCGTATATAGTAACACAGAACAATGAACCAAAAGAAATTCAGACATTCTATAATTCGTTTGATGCAGCTCCATTGACTAAGTCTGTAGCATTGAATTCCACTTCTATGCAGCCTGTTGATTTGACACAGGCAGCCGAAAGTTCCTTGAATTCGGTAGTACATATAGTAGCCACAAAAAAAGGTGAAACAAGAACGGTGCAGGCAATGCCTGATTTTTTTGATTTCTTTTTCGGTGATGGGCGAGGTCGTCAGCGTCAGGTTGAAACTCCCGAACAGAAAGGTTTCGGCTCGGGTGTAATAATATCAAAGGATGGATATATAGTGACAAACAATCATGTCATCGACGGTGCTGATATGATAAGTGTTAAGTTGCAAGACAGTCGTGAGTTGAAAGGTAGAATTATAGGTGCAGATGCCACTACCGATTTGGCTCTCATAAAGATAGAAGGTGATGACTTCCCAGCTCTTCCTGTAGGAAACTCGGACGAACTGAAAGTAGGAGAGTGGGTGCTTGCAGTAGGTAACCCGTTCAATCTTGGTTCTACTGTAACAGCCGGTGTGGTCAGTGCAAAAGCACGTGGACTTGGTGCAAACCAGGTTGAGTCGTTCATACAGACAGATGCTGCTATAAATCAAGGTAATAGTGGTGGTGCGCTTGTAAATGCACAGGGTGAACTTGTTGGTATCAACGCAATGCTTTTCTCGCCTACAGGAGCATATTCGGGATATGGTTTTGCCATACCTACAAGCATAATGACTAAGGTTGTTACAGATTTGAAGCAATATGGTACAGTACAACGTGCCGTGCTTGGTATAGAAGGTAGGAATATGTTGGACGAAAACATGAATTATCCTGAAGAAATATTGAAAGAGCAGAGAGAGCTTGGAGTGAACGAAGGTGTTCAGGTGGTAAATGTCTTGGAAGGCGGTTCTGCATTTGGCACTCTTGAAAAGAATGACGTAATCCATAAGATTAACAACAAGAAGGTAAAGACTATGGCCGATCTTCAAGGAACGCTTATCCAATTCCGTCCAGGTGATAAAGTAGAACTTACTATATATCGAGAAAAGAAGGAAAGGACATTTACTATAACTCTGAAGAATGCTCAGGGAACTACAAAGGTTGTGAAGAAAGCTGATATGCAACTGCTAGGAGCTGCTTTCAGAGAGGTGCCTCAGGAACTGAAACGTCAGCTTAACTTGGGCTATGGGGTACAGGTGACAGGCGTTGAAGACGGCAGAATGGAAGATAGTGGAATCCGTAAAGGATTTATCATCCTTAAGGCCAACGGCAAGCAGCTAAGAACAGTCAGAGATCTTGAAGATGTAATGAAGGCTGCATCTCAGTCGCCAGATCAGGTATTGTTTATGACAGGAGTATATCCTTCTGGAAAACGTGCCAATTATGCAGTGGATTTATCTCAGTCAGAATAACACATATTGTTTTGATAGGTATTAATTAAGGTAAATGATTAGTGAGAGGTGTGTTATGTTTTGTTAAACATACATACCTCTTTTCATCATTTTTCATTACTAAATTGTTATAAAAAGTGACAAAACCGATTATATATAGACATTTTTTATTATTTTTGCACTCAAATCGATTTTGAAGAATGAGACAATTAAAGATTACCAAAAGTATCACTAACAGAGAAAGCGCATCTCTGGATAAGTATTTACAGGAAATAGGACGTGAGGACTTGATCACGGTTGAAGAAGAGGTGGAACTTGCCCAAAGAATCCGCAAGGGAGACCGTGTAGCTCTTGAAAAATTGACAAGGGCAAATCTTCGATTTGTAGTTTCAGTTGCAAAACAGTATCAGAATCAAGGTTTGAGTTTGCCTGACTTGATTAACGAGGGTAACTTGGGCTTGATTAAGGCTGCAGAAAAGTTTGATGAAACTCGTGGTTTCAAATTTATCAGTTATGCCGTGTGGTGGATTCGTCAGTCCATACTTCAGGCTTTGGCAGAACAGTCGCGTATTGTGAGACTCCCTTTGAATCAGGTGGGATCTCTTAACAAAATCAGTAAGGCTTTCTCAAAGTTTGAACAAGAGAACGAACGTCGTCCTTCTCCAGAAGAGCTGGCTGATGAGTTGGAAATACCTGTAGATAAGATTTCAGATACGTTAAAGGTTTCAGGCCGCCACATTTCTGTGGATGCTCCGTTCGTAGAAGGAGAAGATAACAGCTTGCTTGATGTCCTTGTTAACGATGACTCTCCTATGGCCGACCGCTCTTTGGTTAATGAATCACTTTCGAAGGAAATCGACAGAGCACTATCTACGCTAACCGACAGAGAGAAGGAGATTATCCAGATGTTTTTCGGTATTAACACGCAGGAAATGACGTTAGAAGAAATCGGCGACAAATTTGGGCTCACACGTGAGCGTGTCCGTCAGATTAAGGAAAAAGCTATTAGAAGATTAAGAAGTAATTCGCGTAATAAATTGCTCAAGTCTTATTTGGGATAAGATAAGTTTTGGTTTCCAAACAAAAGGATGCAAAGTCATGAATAGTGGCTTTGCATCTTTTTTTTGATAATGTCAGTCCTTCCCTTATTGTTGTGAGTCCTCAATATAGTATCCTTGCAACGCATCCTGCTTGTTCTCAAAGAAACAATAAGCACCCAGTACAACCACAAGGTTTACTGGAAAATTTGTTATCGAACGGTGTCTGGAATGTACGGGCTGGATGCCGTCATCAAATAAGGAATAAAACAGTTTTGGCAGAATGTATCCTCTGTCAACAAAACTTACACCCGTACATCTTCCGAACGCAAAAAGTTTAAGGAAGAAAACAAGCTTGAAGAAT
>JAHHQV010000020.1 GCA_020026175.1 Phocaeicola sp.
AATCCAGATACAGGATGTCATTGTCCTGATTGTCCTTGGATGCCAGGTTCTTCATGATTTTCAGAGCCGGAACGCCCTGATGGGTCATACGCTTGAATGTGCCGACCAATCCCGGATTGGTAGACAAGCCATCACCTCCGAATGTCAGCTTGGTGACATTGTATGTCCACTGGTCATCGGTATATACGATTCTCTGCATATTGGAATACACTTCTGCCCATATGATAGGACGGTTGTTCTCTACGGTCCAGTCTGGCGCAGCAGTAGAACCGCTGGCTCCCTCTCCACGATATTCCTGATAGGGGTCGCCCACATTACATTCCATCTTCATTGTCACCTCCTTGCCGTTTTTCAGTCTTCGTACAGAGGTGGTTCTTCTTACTTCACTCATTTATATCTATATTTTAATTGTTAACATTCTTCTTCAGGAGATATAGGCAATACTGTAGGATTGTCCTGTTCTTCTCCAGGATGCAAAGGCAGTGTGGTTGGCTTGTCCTCAACCGGACCAGCCGGGACAAGAGACATCTGCGGCACAGCCGGCTCTTCGGAAGCTGCTGGCTTGTATGCCGAGAAAGTGGTTGTCTTGGACAGGTATGCAGCTTCTTCGGCTGTCAATGCCGTACCTCCACAATCGGCTATCTTGTCTTCCAAAGTATCGCCAGGAAGTTCCTTCAGTTCGCTTTGGTTCAACAGTACCATGTTTTCGGGAGTGACCTTTCGCCATCCCAAGCCCAACTTGGCCGCCACTTCATATGGCACCAGGGCATATCTGTATTTATATTCTTCCAACAACATTATATAGCCTCCTTTCTTGCTGTAACTACTTTGCCGTCATGCATCACCGTCTTTCCGCCTTCCAACAGTGCTGCCTGCGGTCCTCTCTCCTTGATACGTACCTCGACATCCAGTTCAGTACCTACTGCTACAGGCAGACGGACAGGGCCAAAGCCAACCGATGCCAGAGTATAGTCAGTTCCTGCTGCTGCAGGCTTGGTCCACCACTCACAACGCCAGTATTTGTCAGGCTCAGGAACTACTCCACGACCTGCCACCGTTGCAACAGCCTCTCCTATGACTTCCGTACTGCTTCCGGATATAAGCGAATTGTCATCCAGATTGGTGGTGAACTCCACCCCTTCGGGAAACTTACGTATCAGACGGATGTCGTTCTTATTGCAGTTGGCCGGAGGAGAAGGTGGAATCTTCTTGTCCGGAAACAATGCCGACTTGAAGCGGAGCAAGGTGTCGAGGATAAAATCCTTGCGGACGGTCAATGTATAGGTAGCGGCATCGTAACCCTCGAACTCTATCTGTTCGGCTATGTTTACAGGTATTTCCTTTCCGGCTTCCACCTTATACCACCATCCGCCTACAATGCTTATGTCCTTCAGTTTGTCGTTTCCAAGCTGAAAGATGGGGCGGATAGGCAATAATGGCTGTGTCTCCAACTCAAAAGGATCAAGCACCACACCATTGGGCTTGTCAAGTTTGGTGAAGAGCAAGAGGGATGCTGCCGCACGTGAATTGAGCAACAGGCTCCCGCCTATCTTCATTGTTCTCTTGCGGGCCTTGTCGTACCACTGCGCCTCGAAATACAATGTCACCAAGGTGAGATAAGGCACGTTTCTGTTGACTGTGACAGACCCCTTACGGATAGTTTCCGTACCATCTACATACACCTCGTAATCCGGAGCTACGCAACCTTGACGCCCGCCGCCGTTGACACTGTTCTTCCAGGTCACGTCAATCAGTTCGGCTGTAGCCTCACGTGATGTACCCGTGTCTCTGTCTACCACACGGAATATGGGTTCGATCAATGTCGGTGTCACGTTTCTGTCAGGATAATACAGGTCATTGTCGGCATCGTGTTGCTGCTGCAATGATCCTCCCTGAATGTTGAAGTTGAGCGACCACTCTACGGGACGCCATATCCTTCTGACTTTTTTCTGTATTGTTACCATGTCATATCATTATATCATTCTACGAAATAATAGTTCTCTACCGGTTCGGTCTTACCTTTGTTGTCGCGCACGAAAGCCTTGCAGGTGAATTTTACCAGCCAGACATCAGGCGGACAGTCATCGTCGGTGATGTGTATGAACTTTTTAGAAGATGAATGTTGTGCTGCCCAAGCTATATCGGCATCGGGATTTCCCGTGTCGCGCGTCCATTCAATGTCTGCATCCAGCACATCTTCCGTTATCTCTTCAGTTCCCTTGTATATATGTACGTGTATCGGGCAATCTATGGCATGAGCAAACTCCGTTCCGTTGGGCTGCTCGAAATCCATCCAAATTTTCGGGTCGCCGGATATTTCCACCCAGTCGGGACTGTTCCACTTGGGACGCAACCGGGTGCCTGTCTTCAGACAACGGTAGCGGCAGGAGTTGAGCCATACATCATGTGTCTCCATCAGTCCGGTAGACTCCCTCTTGGCCTCGAACAGATAAGGGTCATCGGAGTTCGCCACTTCCTCGCTCCATGCTCCACGGTCGACTATCTCATAGACCAACCGTCCCTGATGGTCAACATGGATGATGTCTTGTGCCAACAGTCCACGTACATACAGATACGGTTCGTCATAATTGATTGGTTTGTTGGCGAAAATGTCGAGATTCACAGGCAATCCGTAGAAGCTGGCATACATATCCTGCGACAGCTTAGGACTGGTGACACCTGTAAGGTAGACAATACGCCCTTCGGTGGAAGATATATACCAGCAGTTCTGCCTTTTCTTGTCGGAGGTATTACCCCATCGGTGCATTGTCATCCCCTTTGCAGGAGGATAATTATGTCCTGAAGGACATTCTTCATCGGAATACATCACCACTGTAAGCGTGTTCTCCACACTGTTCTTTGACAGCACACGGTAGAACGCCACATAATACTCTCCTGCCTTGTCCAGATTGTTTATGCTGGCACGCAATATGTCGTCCTTCTCAAGAGCAGTAAAGTCATTCTCCCACCTCTTGCGGATATGAAGGCGGTATGTCTTTTCGCCAAGGTCCTCCAACTGTTCTATAGTGCCTGATTCCGTCATCACATAATCACCTTCGAGAGCCGACAGACGGTTGTATATCAACTCCATCACCTTGAGGTAGCTGCGTACTTCGAGGCTCTCAACCTGCGCCCTGCCGTCTGCAAAGATTCCAGCCCCCTTGCCGGCAGTCATAGAATCTATAAATTCACCGACCTCGACACCGCCAAGAAGTTTCAACAGGAATTCTGTAGAATCAACCTGATCAGACCTTAAAAAAATCTTCTTAAGCAGCTCATTGTTATTGCTTATTTCACACAATGACCTTCTAGCAGAAAACACGTTACTATCAGTTGGTGGCATGATGCTATCTTTGCCCAAAATCTCAAGGATAACATCATACCCCATTATAAACTTCTTCAAGTCACCAATCTTGACACTCCTGCCTGCATTTAGCTCCAGAAGGTCATCAGTGTCTACAATATCCGTTCTTGCCAAGTCGTTTATTGTAACACTGTCTGCTTTTAGCTTTGCAGTTACAAGTTCAGCTATATGATCTATGAAATTTTCACTATATCCCATTTTTTATATCATTAACAATCTGGATGATGCCTTTCTGTAGACTCTATCATCCACTCTCCTTAATCTGATTATATTATCGTTTTCTGAGTTATCTTCTATGGCATCTATTCTAATAAGAGACTGTTTGAATACATAACTTCTATACCCTTCCATAAGCACATTAATTTCTGGAGTGCTCGATTCGTACCTAACATATCTGTCTCCGTCAATATATACATAATTACATGACAATATACGATTCAGTAATTCCGCAAACCATATAGGACACCCTTTTGAATTGCCCATCGTTAGAATCTTGCTTGTTCTCTCAAGGGAAAATATCTCAGAGATATTATAATCTGCGTCAACGAACTGTTCGTTGTTCACCTGAAAGGACCAGTCTTCATCCTTAAAGCCTCCATGCACCCGGAAGTCGAAAAAATGCTGTATATTAGAAACCCAAAAAATTGCGTTCTGTCTGTCTGTATTATCTTTCATGCTGTACTGTATCAAAACCGTATCGTCAAGCTCAGAATCATCTTGTTTTACTACTTGAAAAGTATTAGACCTTACACCATTAATATCTACCTGATAGAATCCTTCATCAAGCCCTGTAATAATATAATAATACAGCTGCGTTGACGAGTTAATACTCCATAACTTCCAATCTATATTTTTCATCACATTAGTACTAACATCAATAATAATCCCTTGAATTACTCTTGACTCATATCTGGCGATAACCTGCAACATTATACGGTCTGATTCGGAAAAAATCTGACAATACCTACTTACTGTCCCAGTATTATCTTTGCTCGGGCTAAAAAACAACGGAGTAAATGGACTCACAAAATACATATATCAACTTTCAATTAATTCATATTCTACATGTTCAAGTTCTTCTACATTAAAATCCAATGATTTTATATACCCACTATATATATGACCATCCCAATTAATCTCTACACGATAATTGAAGTCATCAGGCAATATTAATTTATCTGTAGAGAATTTAATGTTGCCTCTCCTAAATAGCGGGTCTTTAAGTTCAATATCATCCGAAATCTTTATATTACCAATGACAACAGAGGAATTGCCTTCCATCGAAACAAATTTTAATTTATCGGTCAAAGATGCCAAATATCTGTCATTGTTCTTGATCATACTAACAAAATTCAACGAAGAGTTAAAAACCGACAATGATGCACCTGTAATAACATTGTCACGTAATATCTCAAATCTACCGTTGACCCTCATGCAAGACACAGCAAACAACTGCATATCTTTATCTCCTCCACTTTCCTCACGGTCGGTCTTTCTAGACAATTCCTCGATACCATAACTGTCAGCCCGATATGGCGACAACATATCAAGTTCCTTATTGTCCAACAATCCAGTCATATATACAGCCTTGCTGTTAAATTCCTCATTACCACTGTTACCTAACTCATATTCCTGCTTTTTATAGCCTATACTCAACGTTGAATACAGCCTGTCTTTTGCAACATTATATGTAACTTCTGATATATTTTCTATAGCAAGTACGGGACTATCCCGATATAGTTCGTTCCTATGTATAAATGATACTGTAGGATACCTTTTGATTACCATCCCATCATTAATAACACAGCGTACTAGACATTCCTTGATTATTGCATAAGTTTGGTTTCCTTGACAAAAAACCTTGTCAAGTCTTGCTAAGCCTGCTAAATTATACTTGTCGGATCCGTCCCAGGACCTCCAGAATATTTCTTTATCTTTATAATAGAAAGCCTTGTTTTGTACAACATAATAAATATTGTCTACAATAATCTCTCCATTATAATGTCCATTGCCTATTTGGATAGTTCCGCTAAAGATTTCACCGAACGTTTCCTTACCATTATATTTCCTCTCATTAATTTCTATTACAGTTTCAATCAATCTGTTTCCCCAATGAGGTCTGCCTACAGTTCCAGGATATTCTATCTTATAATTTTCGGCACAATATAGTTTGTATCTTTCCGTATCTCTATAATATCTATCTGTGTGTACTTTATATCCGAATACTTCTTCTGTATTTTCATACAGTTGAAATTCTGAAGAACCGATAAAATCCCGGCTGAACCCACCATCATTGGCAAAAGCATAGAAAGCACCATTTCTTCTCGTCTCGAACTTTACATAAGCAACGTTTTCCACCCTTTGACTCTCGCCGCCAAAACTTTCAAAAAATCCATTAAAGTCTATTATCTTAAAGGATTCCTCAATACCCTTCTCATTTATTATACATACATAGCCGAATACAGTCTCCATCCATTTGGAAAAATCAGCGAATGATGTATATAGTTTGGCATTATCAAACTGTCTTATACATTCCGCAGGACATAACATCGTATTACGCAAATCAATGTTGTCTATATCATGTCCACCCGTATTTACATTATATTTAATCTGAGACTTCACTTCCATGCCAGGACACATCGAAACCACCAATCTGGACAGCAAAACATCAGGGCTTATCACATCAAATTCCACCTCTTTTTTCCTGTCATCCCATATTACAAACCCAGAGCAGTTGCTCTTAAAATTAAATGTAGTATCATGTCCTCTATCATAATTATATCTCACAACCTGAAGCCTTTCTCCTTTTTTCAAGAAGCCAGACCATTTAATGGATCCAGCATAAGTGTTCTTATCCTTGGATAGTATATTGGAATAGCCACATGTAAGAGGTAATACGTTATCACCTGACACCTTAACCAGTACAACTCCAGGAATATCTTCCAAGAAGCCGATGTCAGACAGGTCTACAGATACCATACAGTCTTTAAGACATTCAAGAAAATGGCAATCCGTCCTTTCAATTACCGGCATCCCCCATGATGATGGAATACCTCCAGTCTGCATGCCTTCCACACTATCCTCAACAAGAAAAGCACCGGGATTTGGAACATTAGAATCCAATATCACAATCTTTGGATAGAACCACCAGACGTTGCGGGGAATATCCGTATAAGACCCTATCCTATCATCCAGCACAGAACCAATTCCCTTAATCCTGATTTCGTTACGGATTGTAATCCTGTCAAATGACAATTTATACGGAGATTTTATATCTGATACATTATATTCGTACTTGGTGTTTTTATTCGACCTTATCAAAGCGGCGACAGAATTATCAAGACAATCTATACTGGCAGTATATGTATCGTATTTGAAGGTAGTAAAATCAATAGGACACTCAAACAACGACTCGAAAGTCCAGTCATTCATCATCCCATATACAGCAAAAGATCCGACTGCAGACATACATGCTTTCCTATAATAATCAATGACCTTCTTTCTTGCATCATGTACCAGCACTATCGAACTGGTACACTTTCTTATTATACCACCATATTCAGTCCGGACATAAGATATCTTAATATCATCCCTATTTGTAATCATGGATGATACATCAAGACAATCTTTGCTGCCAATATCCATTTTACTGCTTCCAAGCATTATATAATACTTACATTTCATGATTCCTATAAATCTTCTAAAAACAAATATAAGAATTATAGGAAAGCATATTTAATTATACTTTTTTCTTGGATTTTACCTTCAATATTATTTCACGCATAAAATACTGATTTGCTGCATTTTAACAGAATAATACTATTTTCCTTTTTTCTCAAAACATATATGGGATTCTTTATTTTTCAGTAGATTGTTACCAAATTCTCTATCTTAAAACATCTCATTTCGTTCTTGTCTACATCAAAATAAGAAAAAGTCTTGTAACTTGGCTTTGTCATTCTTTTCCCATTGATTGATATTCCGACAGGCATATTAGCAAGTGTTCCATTCGCATGCCTTACAGAACCGTCAACCTTAAGGTATGCAAACTTGACAATACCCTGTCTCATTTTATTCGCTAACCTATATAATTCCCATGCCTTTAGCATACATATTTTCCATGATTTCTCTGTTGACTTAGCTAACTGATGTGCATACTTCATTACTCTTGATCTGAAATTTATCTTTTCCATAATTTTACATTTAATAGTTTGACTTTTAGTTTATTACATCAGTAAAGATAGTTCAGAATGACTAGTTTTGCAAACAGAAACTTCGCCTTTTTTATCTGACGAACTTTATTTAACTTTATGATAATCTTTTACGAAGCATATTACGACCATAAGATATTCTACTACGTACTGTTCCCACAGGTATGTTCATCATACCAGCAATTTCATCATACGAATAACCGTTAGCATACATAATGACACAATCTACCGAACATGACCTTTTACGGCAGAAATCAATTATCCCAAGCAATTCTGAATATCCAACCTGTTGTTCTGTATCATATGCTGATTTCTCATTCCGTGCCTTTTCTTCTTCATCAAAATATATAAGAGAATTATGATTATATGCAGTGATATATGTATTGAGCATTATTACACTACACCAAGGTTTGAACGGTTTGGACTCATCAAAGCTATGCCTGTTCTGCAGCATCTTCAGGATTGTCTCTTCGGCCAAGTCTTCCGCATCCATCCTGTTACGGCAATATTTGAACGCGTTCTGCATTATCCATCTGTAATGCGAGACTATCAAGTCACTCAGAATCATCATGCAGGAGTTTAAGACATACATTTCTTTCTCCTCTACCACTTTCAAGATTCTGCCTGAAAGCAATTGCACGCATCCTTTCAATGATAAAATCCGGATCGGAACTTAATTTATTGCACAACTCAATTATGAGGTCGCATTTGGCATTTAGATTTACCAGTTCTTTCTGTAAGTTTTTTTCCATTATACGGGTGATTAGAATTACAGCTTATGTTACTAACCACCCGTATAGAAAATTCGGTTTACAAATTATTTCCTTACCATTTTTTGTTTAATTTCGAAATCTGCCTGTCTCAGCATATTGGCATATACACCTGCAGATATAATATTGACATCAATGTTCATCTTGAAATAAGTCATCAGAAAGGCTATCTCTTTGTCAAACGATGCCCGTACTTCGTCTGCTGTCCGTTTCTTGATTTCCTGAACATTATCATCAATCCTATGTTTCAGATATTCGGCTTCAGCATTCATCCTGTCTATACGTTTTATCATCATACCAGGTTCAGTTTCATTATACCCCATTCCTTTCAAAACCTTATTTACTTCATCATGAGCGCCTATACCAATCATTATCCTTAGAACTTTGCAAATGGATAATCTGTATTGTACTTTCAACCTTTCTTCCTTATCCATCAAAAGAGTTTCAAGTCCTGAAGGATTTATTATACCCTGATATTTGTACAGAAGCTCGCTGGCGGTACTTCTTAGATCCTCTATGCTTTCTTCTTTGTGTTCCCTTAATATCTCATTGTTCCCGCATGAAAGTTCAATAAAAGACAAGAGAGAAAGTCTGCTTAATGATGTAATCATAATCTATCTCTTTTATAAAGTTCGTACTGTGCATTATAAGCATCACGATGTTGTTGGCGTGCAATCTTTTTCAAATCAGACCGTACACCTCTCATTTCACGTGACAACTCACTGTAATCATTAACTATAACAGGAGAAGTTTTATTATTACCAAGTGGACTTAGATTAAGATTCAAATTCTCAAAAGAGTCTATATCCGGAAATACTTCCGCTCCCTTCGGCAAGTCTACCACTGTTGGCGTATCAGGTGTTATCCATCCTTTACCGCCATAGACGATTATCTCCTGTTTACCTCCATCACCAACTATAGCAAGACCGCCAATATGACCGCCATTCTTTGTTCCTTCTTTATAGGCCGGTATTGGTGTGGCTACAATTGTAGCTGCTTGTACAGCCCCCATAGCTCCAATCACTGATGCCAATATTGGATTGGGCGGTCTCATTGCCATTGCTTCCATTATACCACGTGCTGTAGCTATACCTGTTAGAGCCAATTGGACAGCTTTATCCCATTTTGCCTGTTTCTGCTGAATATCAATCTTTCTCTTTTCCAGTTCCTCATTTTTCTTGGCAGTTTTTTCTTCTGCCATACGTTTGCGTGCTTCAGCTTCTTCTTTACTTATTACGCCATTTTCTTCAAGTAGTTCTATTCGCTCAATATCAGCCTGATAAGCTTCATCATTAGCTTCCTGTTGCTTTTCCAAGTCGTCCAACTTGGACTTATTGACTGCCGATATAACCCCACTTATCTTACCAATGGCTTCGGATGATATATCCAACCATTTTTGAATATTTTTTTTACGCTTCTCATAAGACTGTTCTTCAGCCTTTTCAGTCCGCTTTATCGCAGCTATTTCAGCCTCAGCCTCAGCCTCAGCAAGTGAAACTTTTGCTTCAGTAAGTTTCTTCATTATTGTTTCCCTATCCTCTGCTGTAAGTTCCTCTACTGCCACTTGCTTCTCAAGTGTTTCAACGGTATAACGTGCTGTTTCTACTGAATATTTGTCTGTTATTTCACCTTTACGCTTTTCATACTCGATTTCAGTTATTTCCTTTTTTGCATATAGTTTTTCAAGTTCATGTAGTTCCGCATTGTAAACAGATGTTCGTACTACTTGTTCTGCTGCAGCATTCTCTGCTATCCGTTCAACATCAAGTGAAGCATATTCTCCTAAAAGTTCATTTCTTGCTTTAGCATACTTAGTCTCAATAAGCACACGATCAGCACCTTTCTCTTCCGCAATCTTAAGTTCCTCTATTTTTTCAATATTCATCAATTGGAGTCTGATTGCAAGTTCCTCATCACTGCCTTTTTTTACAATTGCAAGTTCGTTCTTTACGTTTTCCTTATTTCTGTTTAAAACATAAGAATCATAGACTTCTGCAAGTTTCTTTTCCATTTCTCTCTCAAGAGACGTACGGAGGTTTATTTCTGCCTCATTATTCCCTTTAATAGCACTAATTTTCTTCTCGAAATTAATACGAATAGATGCAACTTCCTTCTCATATCCTTCACGCATAAGATTAACTTTCGATTGCTGAAGTTCGTACTCTGCCTTAATTATAGCATCCTTCTGTTTTTCTGTCAGTTCCTTTATTCCACCACCATTCTTACCAATAAGGTCAAACGAACCAAGTTCATCAATGATACTCTCTGTAATAGATGCTATCCCCTTCTTTCCTGCAGCCTCATCTATAGAGTCCTTTATTTCACTTTTAATCACATTATTAGTACGTTTCCAAGATGTAAGAATTGTCAACAAACTACGATTATTATATTCATCCTCAAGTGATATTCGCTTGTCAATCGCTTTTTGGTATTCCTTATTTTCTATATCAAGACGACTCTTAAGGGATTCCAAATATTCAGATTTTGCTTTCTCCTGCGCTTCTTCTGCACTCATACCAAGAGCGATATTCTCGTTATAGAGTTTTTTCATATTGTTAATATGCTTTTCTACTTCATCCGAGTTAGCCAATTCCTTTCTTGCTATCGTTACCCATTCATTGTCCGCTTCAGCCTGCAGGTCCTCCCAACTCTTAAGCATATAGGAATATCCTCTAGTCGCTATGGCAAACTGCTCTATGATTTCCTTCATCATCCCCTTACCCTTATAAAATGCAAGGACAAGACTTTCCCATGCCGATGACGCTCCAGCTAAGGCTCCCTGTACATTATTCCCCATGACATCAGCCATCGAATTAAGTTCATCTTTAACTCCTGTCACTTTTTCGCGTAACTCAGAGACACCATCAGCTGCAGTCAGAAAAGCATTAAAAGCTGCTACACTTCTCTTATCTGTAAGTTCAAGTGTAGAATTCAAGTCAATTCCTTTTTCGCGCAACTCCTTAAGTCCTGCAACAAGATCGCCTATATTCGTCACCGGTCTACCAAGAGCCTTAGCCAATTTTCCTGAAGAGTCCGCAAGATTAAGAAAAATATTACGTGTTGCAGTAGCTGCCATAGAGGCATCAAATCCAGCATCTGCAAGTTTGCCTACTAATGCAAGAGTATCCTCAATTGTAAAATTAAATGCCTTAGCGACAGGGCCAACAATAGGCAATGCTGTAGCTAGATATTGGAAAGACAATGCACTTCGTGCTGTTGATACTGCCATTGCTGACACATACCGTTCTGATTCTTTTGTAGTTGCACCGAACATACGTAAAGCAGCGCCTGTAAGAGATGCAGCCTCCCCTAGTTCCGAACCTGTAGCCTGGGCAAATTTCAACACAGCTTCAGTAGATTGAAGAATCTCATTTCTGGTAAACCCAAGTTTGGCCAGTTCAATCTGCAATTCCGTCACCTGTGATGCTGTATATTTTGTAGTTGCACCAAGGCGCTTGGCATCTGTAGTAAGTTCCTTTACACCGTCCTGGGTACTGCCAAGAACTGCAGCCAATTTACTATTGGCCGCTTCAAAGCTTATTATCTTTTGAATTCCGACATGAAGTTGACCGATGAATTTCTGAATTGCCATAATAATTCCCTGAGCACCTACATATCCCTTAACCATATTAGATATGCCAATATTGACAGACTTGATACCAACTGCAAGGTTGTTCTGCATCATATGACCGGCTGAACGTGCTATAACACCCATATTCTTAATTGACTCATTACCTGAACGGATTTCATGAACTGCAGCTTTAATCTCTTCACGATAACTACCTATGGTCATTTTCTGCTGTGTATAACGGTCACTGTTACGCTTAACGTAATCTGTATTTACACCTATGGTAGCATTAAGTTTACCAAGTGTATTCTTATAATCCTCATCAGTATCGCGTACCATCTTGACAGCCTGACGCAATCTCTTATTGGCTTCATTGGCTTCTTCAATGCTATGTACCTGTTTATCAGCCAAAGCAAGTGCCTCCCTGATGGTACGGATACGTTCATCCTCAGTCATGTTGGCTGTTTTCCTGGTAGTGTTTGCTGCCCTCTGTGCCTTGTTCATTGCTTCCTCTGCCTTTGCTGCCTGCTGTAAGGCTTTGGATGCTTCCACTGTAGCCTTTGAGAGTTCCTTTACTTCTTTCGTACTCAAATTTTCGGCATCAGCCTTTTCCTTTATTTTTTTCATCAGCTGTTCCGCAACCTCAGACTGCTTTCTTAACACTTCCGTCAGTGATTCGGATGCCGATGAAACATTACGCATCTGGTTATTATATACATTCTGTAACTTGTCAAGATCTCCCTTGCATCTGACTTCAATTGTCAATCCTTTTGCAAGTTCCTCTGCAGCTTTGGCATAAGTACCCTTTATACTGGTTATCTTCTCATCCAGTTCTACCAACTTCTTGAATGATTCCTCATCAACGAAATCCTTTAATTTAATCTCTGCCATCACAAATAATGTTTATATTCAACAATAATACCATCTATCTCTGTGCCTTCTTTATCAAAGGCATACGTGCCGTCCTTCTTCCGGTATATCACATAAACACACCTTTCCATGACGGCTACTTTCTTGGCAAGCATGGCTACATGCTCATAATCGGACATTCTTTTCTTGTTCTCGCAACTACATCCCATCAGAATCCATACTTCTTAAAGAAATTACCAACAAACGGCTTAAGCATTTCCAATACTATATATTCCCTGGCATCCATACCAAGGTTAAGGATATTGTCGCCATATTTCTTGACTATATCCGGTCCATCGGAAAATCCGACAGTATTGATTGAGAGATTACAGCCATTGACCGTTGCACGAATACTTTCATGGAAAGTACCTGTAATATAAAGATTAGGAACATCTATCGGTCGTGGCGGCAGGTTAAGACGCGGGCTGGTTATTGGTGGAGTTATCTTTTCCTTCCACTCTATATAACCGTCCGAATCATGATACCATCGTCCTCTAATATCAAAAAACGGGTCATCAGAATAAGATGGTCTGAGACTGCTTGTGTCTCCATCCAATCCGGAATACAACTGCTCGCCTACCAAATCCTGAATGACGGACTTGTTTGCCATCAAACATTCAGATACAACCTGTTCAAATCCTGTAACTATACTGTGAACAGTACTTTCCAGTTTATCAAAATCAGCCATACAATAAAAATTAAGCCGGACTTCCGCCCGGCTCAGTTACTAACTATCTACTTACTTGTCTCGGCAATGGCGGTATCCTGTTTAGGCTTACCGACAATGCCGTCATAAACATCGGACAGTTTCTTCTTCCTGTCACTTTCCTTTACTGACTGCCAAAGGACACCGACATGATTCTCGATAAACATTTCCTTCGTGACCTTCTTGACTTCAGACACGACAAACGTTACTCCATCCACTCTCATAATACCTTTACAATTTTCACAATTTCTATCCATTTGATATCTTTAGTGTAAAGAACAGAAGGCTGTTTGATTGATATTGCACCTTCTCCTGGGGTGACAGTAAGCAATCCTTTTTCATTGTCATAGCTTACTGATGTAACTCCTGTAAACACATGTTCTGCATTTGTAGACAGTGCATCTGCAAATTCTGCAGTACGATCATATCCTCCTACAAGTTCCAGAATCTTGTATTTATTCGATGTCGCCTCCACAAACATAACTTTGGTCAAACCTCTCACCACATTGCCAGGATTGAAATCCAACTTCAAATAATCGAAGTTCAACTGGCTATCCTCTGCGTCAAGATGTGCGAAGTTAACTGTCATGCTTGATTTGGCACCGCTTGTACTAAAAGGAGTGGAACCTGGATAGACTGCAGACATAGGAATACCGGCAAGTTCACCAGTACCATCATTATAGCCGATAAGCATCTTATTGCTATCCCAATAATAGACGTCCCACTGCTTGTTTGCACAGCGAAGAAGTTCTGCATTAAGCATTTCGTCAAAACGTGCCAGAGTGAATGTATCTGTCTGTGCATTGAGACCGTTATACTGGTTAGGGCCGTAACCGACTGCACTTATCTGTGCTTCACCACCGCTTTTTGCGTACTCAACGAAAGTAAGGACAGGATAAATCCTATCAGGCCTGTCCGCATGACACAACTCCGCCAATTTCCCTGGAGTCAGTTCGGCAGGCAATTTCTTGCCATGCTCTACAATTATAGCCCCCTTGATTTTACCCCAATCGACACTGCAGGCAGAACCGCCAGTGTTCATTTCTGCGGAATCGCAAGTTCTTGTCTTTCTCATATTATCTACAAGTTTGATTTTTAATAATTAGTTGCATTGAGCGAATATTAATGGCATCAATAGGCTCGCTCACTTCCTCTCCGGATTCAGTATATGCTCCGTATCTGCCATATGAAAAATTCTCGGAATAATCATGTAGAATGATGTCGTCATATTCTATATCAAACCTATCATCATCCAATAACACTGTTATAAGTCTGTTATAAATAGGTCTAAGTATGTTAATGAAAGAAGCCTGCAGACGTCTTTCGTTATTCCATGTCTTTGTCGATGAACATGCGATAAGAATATTTATTGAAACTTTGGAATGATAATCCGGATTGTCCCTCTTCTCCGTTACAGGACAAAACAAGGCAACTAGAGGAAATTTTCTTTCTGATGTAACAGATACCTTACTGTATTCATCCAACTTTTCTTTGATATACCTGGCAGAACCGAAGATGTAGTTCAGAGGTGGATTGTCAACATTCAAGAACTTGTCGTTCTCAATATCAGCAGCTACAGTAATACTGAGTTCCTTTTCCATCTCCTTCACTACATCTCCTATAATCTCCACTATCCCTTTCATAAATTGAACTGGTTTACTTTGTTCAACAAATTAGTCTGTGTCTCCAATGGTATAGGACAATTACCTTCACGTGCCCACAGAATGAATTTTACATTCGCATCAACCATCCTGTTCCATGCAATTACTTGTGCACGAATCGGAGATATATACTCATTGGCACATTTAAGCCTTACATTTCCAGTGATTGTAGCCTGCGATGAGGCGTCGCGAAGAATATTGAACAGTACATAATCTGCGAATGGTTCTTTCAGCTTATCACAAACTATCTCATACTTAGACGGCTCAGTTTCTTCGTTTGCTTTATCAATAGACATATCAAGATAATCCATTGCATAACCAGCTTCCCTTTCACCAAGCATGCCTTCAAGAAAAACAGGTTGCAGTTCCTTAATGTATGCTTCAATATGACCGACAACCGCTAAAGTATCGGCACCGGCCGTCTTTGATGTTGAAGCATTCTGAATGTGACGGGGACCCGATACAAAATATGACACATCAATCAACATGGCAATTCCTTATTTTTTTTTCGTTTTCGTAGCAGAAACCTTTTTCTCGTCCTGAACAACGGCTGCCTTTCCATCTTCGGCAGAAACTTCCTTTGTGTCGGTTTGCTCAACTTCTTTAGAGTCTGCATCTTCAACATCCTTTTTATCATCTACATATGTTTTAAGTTCTGCTATCTTTGCTTTCAGTTCTTCATTTTCCTTCTGTAAACTCTCATTCTTTTCAGAAAGCTCATCAAGTTCTCTCTGCTGGCTCTCAAATGCCTTTTTGACATCTTCCTCAGACACAAGACCAGCTTCCGAGACCGGGGTGATAGTAATCAACCCACGGCCAATACGGATACGCTGTTCCTTTATGACTGATTCAAGAACCTTATTATCACCTTTAAGCAATAACATAGGCATCAAACTTTAGTGATTGCTTCTTTCAAGGCTGCCAAATCACCATAAGCGAATGCCCATGGCATATATACAGGGAAGATGACTTCTTCCTGAGCAATCAAAACAATCTCATTCTTCAATTTGCTTTCAACGTCATCAGCCCACTCAAGAGTAAGTGAAGTATAATCGACAAGAGCAGAAGCCATGTTGAAGTCACCCAACAAATATTTTCCAGGCAGAATTAGATTTGATTCAATGATAGGACGTCCTGCGATATACTTGATACCACCACGCATTTCAACTATACCCAAGTTTCTTCCTGTTGTATCCTTTTCAGATTCCATAGCATTGACTGTTATAGGATTAAGAATAATTGCATTAGGTGTGTACTGGGCATATGTCATAACAGCAAACGCAGTCTTGACTACATCACGTGAGTTTGGCTCCTCTATTGACTTGAAAGCACTTTCATTTACACTGAACGTCATAGAACTGACAGAATTTTCAGTCTTATATGCAACATCCTTCAAGAGAATCCTCCTGTCATCTAGTTTGATAATAGGATGTGGAGTCGTTAAATCCGTCATTTCTGTAGCTCCGGCAAAGGTTATGTTCATACCATCAAGTATCAGGTCCTGAGGGTTTGTAAACTCAATGATAGTGTCCTTATTTGAGTTATAACCTGATACTGATTTAACAGAACCAGTCTGACCGGTTATAATTGCTTCTGTAATTATTTTTTCTACAGGCAATACACCTGTTTGGTTTACAATACCAAGCAAATTTTCTCCATTTCCGTCACCGAACAAAATATTCCAATCCTCTGCATTGTATACAGCTTCTGGTAGCATTTTAAGGATGAAAGAACGGATAAACACGCGACTTTTCAACATTCTTTTGGAAATACGAATATGAGTACCGAGGCGTTTGGTTGATGTTTGATGTTCCTTTACCTTGATACTTGATTCAGGCAACATTCCGTTTTCTGTAACATAACGTGCGTTACGGTCGAAGTCGTATACCTGGGCATAAGAAAGACTAGGATATTTCGGATCACCCTGTAACGTTGTCAATATATCACGCATATGGACACGTTTGTTTGCAACCTGCGAAACTACTCTATTCTGCTGTTGAGTAATCAATTGGTCTCCGCTATAGTTGCCAGTCATTGAAACTATATCTTTGAGACTGAATCCGTCAAATGTTCCTGTCTTACGGGTTCTACCTTCTTCAAATTCCTTGAACTTGTCAGAATCCAGCATTTCGTTCAGTTTCTCATCAAACTTGTTGATGACATCCATGCCGACACCTTGGGATTTCAGTTTCTCGATGGTATCACCAAGACCTTTGACTGTCTGAATCAATATCTCGTTATCCTTCTTCAACTGCTTGAACTGTTCATCGTCATAGCCGTTCAGTTTATCATTAAGACTTTTGAGTCTTTCTTCCATATCTTCAGACGATATCACACCTTCCATCGCCTTGTTGATGACATCACACATCATCTTAGTGATGTTGTTCATAAAAGTAGCCTGTTCCTGTGGCAGGCCATCAGTCTTAAGACCGAAATCTGTAACTGTAAATTTTTTCTTCATTTTCAATTAAAATTTTAATCATTACTAAATACCCCATTCAGTGATCCGAAGAAAGAAGTGCTTTCGGCGGCTTTTTTCTTAACATCATCATCTTCGTGCGCTCCTTCAGTTTTATCCTGAGTGTCGTTCGACGGCTCAGACATTCCGGCAAAGATGTTTGTGCTACCATCCTGTAACAAGGCGTTACTTCTATATACTCTTCCATAGCAAGAAGGACAACGGACATATGCCATGAAGTTCTGTACAGATTTCTCTGTCAACTCCAGTCCTTCCGACTTCACGGAATCAATAAGCGCAATAACTTCTGCACGTACTTCCGGTTCCAGTTTATTTATCTCCTGGCTTACGATACGGTCAGTAAGCCATCGGGAATACATTGCCGCATTTTCCAATACCTGCTGCGAGAATGTAACCTCTTTCTGTTCGTCATAATCAAACTGGTGTCCGCAATGAGGACAGGTCACCACATTGCCACCATTGACTGCTTTAAGCAATAGGTTTAGTTCCATATCATACTGTTTTAGGCGTTCCTCTGAGTAATTCGTATTCCTGAACGCTTTCCTTACAAACTCAATGGCATCCTTAACCTGTTCCTGTGTACCGGACTTTAGATTCACAAGGAATGTCTGAGGATTGCTTCCCCAACTGGTCAATGTCGAATATTCGAACATTTTCCATTCAAGCACCTTACGTGGGTCTGTTTCGTCACGTTTTATAGCCTTAACCCCGATAGAGTGTTCAAGGGTTCTGCCATTCTCAGCATACAGCTTGTAATCGGCCAGCGTGTCACGCCCAATCTGCTTCTCAAGATTAAGCCGGCCAACCATAACAAGGTTGCCTTCCTTCTCATCACCACTGAGTGGCACACCCAACAACTGGTCGGTACGGTGATTAAGGAACCATCTCATCCTGCCGATATTCTCCTTCAACGTCTTGTTGAAAGAACCGGGCATGGAAATGTCGTTCTGCGAGTCTATCACACCGATACCGTTCACAGCTACAGTGACAATACCCTTCTCATCCACATCATTCGCCTTCGTTCTGTACTGTAGGCTTTTGGTTTTCTCTTCCATCTTCAACTCCGCTTTTTGTGTTAAGACTTATTACTTTTTTTACTATCTCTTTTTCCTCGTCCGACATATCGAACAAAGTCTTGTCAAACAGAGGATCTTCAAATCTGCTTTCTTTGATTTGCGCTCTCCAGTCATTTATACTGATGAGACCACTAAGAAACTGCTCCTTGCATCTGTTATTAACCATTGTCTTGACTTCCTCAGCTTCTTTCAATCCCTGCTGCAGGCAATCCACATCGGAAAAATCACAGTCAAGATAATAACCCCCTTCTTCAAGACCGAGAAATGCAGTAAGCTGCCTGCAGAACTGCTTCGCCATCGGAATTATCGTAGATGTATATACTGCTTTTTCTGCAGCAGCCTGATTACTGAAGGTTGACTGGTCTTTACGCGGAACCAAAACAGAAGGGATACCATATGCTCCGGCTATCTGGATAGCATCGGTAAGGGTTTCCTCAAAAGGTTGCAGTTCACTTATGCTAAGGTTAGTTCTCACAAAAGTCAGAGGAACATCACTCAGCCCATATGGCAGTTTACGTTTGTCAAGACCAAATTTTTCATAATGTTCATCGAGGATTTCCTTCTTTTCTTCTTTTGTCATAGCAGCTGTTCCTGCCTCGTCTTTCTTTTGGGATACAAGAAAGCCCAAGCCACCACGCTTAACGTATATCACGTTTCGGGCTTCATATACTGCTATGAGATTAGCAATAGGCTTCAGATGAGAGGACAATCTACTCTGTGATTTCATGAATCCGTCAACAGACATATATTCTGGCACACCATCTCTATCATGCCATATCTGGTATGAAGGAATATCCATCGTACTCACATAACCATAGTTCAGGCGATAGCAGCGTATAATTTCCTCTTCCTTAGCTATACCGAACATCGGTATGTTTACCCCAAGATTAGGCTCTACATTTACAAAATCAGCAGGTAATTCCCAATAATTATCACACCATTTCCATTTAGGCTGACCTTTGAAGGCCTCCCCCATCGCCGCGCGAAAGAAGGCATTACCAGTACATAGTTTATAAACAAAATGAGAATAGATTATCTCTTTCCACGACATCAGACAATTGGGCTTGGTAAGAATCTGGTTCATCCTCTTGTTTTCCCATATCACGCTGTCATCCTTGACTTTCTTAAGCTGAAAGCCGGAGCCTGCTATACGCGATGCAATATAATCTATCGGAAAGAATACTTCGGGAACGGAGTAGAATAACTCCATGTAATTACGACCACATACAAACGGTGATACGAACAAATCTTCTACACTCCAGTACTTAGTACCACCTACAGGAGTACTGATAACCGAAGCGCTTCCAACTGGAGCACCTGACATTTTCAATGTCGTATTGGCTGGTAATGTATTATCTCTGAAAAAGTTATTTCCCATAATTTTCTTGTATATAACAAAGATAAACTATGGGAAAACACCAATTACATTTCACTGAAATCTTGAAAGTCAACAAATAAGACAGAGCGATATTAATATGTTAATAATCAACATATTAGTAAAAACAAATATATTATATCAATTTTCATCATTATTATCTTCTCACCAATATTTAAGGCACTATCAGAGTATAACATATTATTCAAAAAAACCCCGGACTGAAATCAATCAGAACGGGGTTATTATTGTCTTAATAAACGATCTCGCCTCACGGCGGTACATTATCTTTAGAATGTGGCTGCGGAAAGCTCTTTAGAAATCCTTTCCACTGCTACACGTATTTTGTCATACTGTTTTTGTCCGGCATTAGTTACTCCTGATGTGTATTGACGCATCAAAGACGGATTTATGCCAGCCAATTCCGCAACCTTCGTCACGTTCAGAAAAGAGAAATAATCAAAAAAAGACTGCATATCATATTTATATATGAATTCCAGTTCCGAAACATCTTTACCTTCCTCAACCTGTATCTCCTTCATTTCCTTATATGCTTCCAGCATATCCTCTTTTGCTGCTTCAGCAGTATCACCAAAGCCAGATAATCCGAAACCAGGTAAATCATCCTCTACAAAACAAGAATAATACCCATCTTTCGCTTTTTCCATGATAACTGTAACTTTCATATAGCATTTATTTTTAAAAGGAGACGGCATTATGCCGTCCCCGATTGTCCTATAAATAAATTTAGTCATTAAACTATCAAGAAAGGGGGGGATTAATCCCCCAAAAGAACCTTTCTTGCCTTACGTTCCATTCCTGTAGGTACTTCCTGTTTGCCATGCCTTGACAAAGCAAATTTGTTTCCCGTCTTTGGGCTGTACCATATATCATGGTTAGCCCCATGCCTGAGAACGTAACAACCCGCAGCGGTCAACTCCGCAAAAAACTGATTGTACTTCATAATTTAAAAGACCGTTTTATTTATTAAGACGATGCAAATATAGCGTTTTTGCTATATATTACAAAATAAAAACATAACTTTTTTGCTATATTTTTTACGTTTGGTTAATTGGTGTATGATTTAATGATATTATATGCCATACCACTTAACAGGGCATTTGCACCAATATTGTCAGTTCCATTATAGTCAAGAACCTCTGTAATGAATGAGTTATATACAGGGTTATCCATTCCACTTTCAGATAACAGAAAATAAGTCTTGATAAAATCAGATGTAGCGGATATTCTCTTATTCATATCCTGATACTCTTTCTTAATCCTTACTTCCGGAAGGTCTGCAGCCCTCAAATCACGGGCCATCTGAAAATACGCAGTAGAAGATTCAACAATATACACATCAGCCTTATGCGACATTATCACCTTCTTCATTTCATAAATTGAAGTTGTCTCCAACATCACAAGGTCAAGCATATGCCACTTGTCACCACATTCTCCAGCATGGCACATATAGAACTTGCCTTCGATATTAGGCATGACATAGACAATACTGGACTTGTACTTGTATTTCTGTTCCGGATTGAAGAATGAGAACATTCCTTTCTCGGAGTACGTATTACGTTTGCGTCTGTTGGCAAACTGGACGTATTCCTCATACATGATGTCATGTACGACATATCTCAGCGTATCGGTGAGGTGGCCGTGTTCCTCGTATGACTGCTTGGTTACACTATCCTTTACCTTGGTCTTGAGGATTGCACCGTTCACGTCTTTCTGTACGCTCTGATAATCATCAATGGATGTACGGCAACTATCATTGATGTTGATGCTAAGGCCTGCCAGTTGCTTTTCAAAAATCGCATTGACAAATTCTCCTGTCATGGATACTGAAGGATTCTTGTTTCCTACCTTGTCCTCTACAATCCAGTTTTCTTTCTTCAATGTATCAATGAACAAATCCATGAAAGAACGTTTGTCGTCGTCAATGGTGTTGGCCGCTTTTGCCGAGGCGTCACCATGAAGGTATATTCTATCGTCATAGCCAAGTTCACTTAGCTTCTTGGATACCAGTTTGGCAGCACGCCTAACACTGTTGTTCGGACTCTCAGCCGTTGTCTCAGCTATCTGGTACATATTCTTACCTTTACTCAAATCAACTTGCCAGTAACCTACAGATATGTATGGCAACACGTTGCTGTCCACGGATAAATGAATCGGCAAACCATGTATATAAGGATATTCACCGCTATTCTTGCCTACATTGAAGGAATTAAGGAACTCATTACCCGTCTTGATTACACCCCATTCTCCCAATGCGTAGACATTGTAATAATCCGGATCGTACAGGCGGTCATGCTCAAAGTCCATCACGCACTGCTCATCGTAATAACCATACGTTCCATCAGGCGACCCTACTACCCAGAAGTTGTTAAGGTACGTCGACTGAATGACAACCATATTGGACGGATACTCCTCTATCTCCTTTGTGATAGGATTTACCATTGACCTGCCTTCATTCATCTTCAACGACTTGACCTTTGTGAGTTCTGCAGGCATGACCTTACCGCCAATCTCTACAACCATTGGTACATCATGCAGTTTTTCATTATCCAGCCAATCCTTCTTTATCCAGTGAGTTTCTGATATAGGGTTGAAGTCTGCAATAATCTGCTGTCCTTTCTTACCACGGAGACGTTTACGAATCTGTTTCAAATCAGCAAATTCAAATTCAGACAATTCTTCAAGCTGCACCCTCTTGTAGTTACTGATACCCTTTATCTTCTCAGGATCATCCAGACCTGAGAAGTCTATCTTCGCACCATTGAATGTACATTTGATTGAATTCTGTATGAACTTGAAGTATTGTGATATACCCAGCAGTGATGCAGCCACCTTATAGTCCTCGTATATCGTCTTGCTGATGGATGCACCGACTTTTCTCATCACAAGAGTATTCTCACCGTCCTGCAATGTCTGTATAAGCACAGACTGTGCTACACTGAAACTTTTACTTGATGATGAACCACCGAACAGAATAATGAATCGCAGTGTAGCATCATTGAGATATTTCAGAAGATAGAAGGCATTCGGATTTAGTTTCTTGTGATTTACTATCATAATTGGCTACTTTTATTCTATTTTTCAGATTTTTCGTGTCATGTTTTATATAATCCCCGATATTTTTCTCACTTAATTGTTCTATTTTTCAAATTTCATTCAACTTTGTCATCAAAACCTATGCGTATTTCATTGGTTTTGACACCATCTTTACCAGTCAAAGCAATCTGTTGAGGCGCATTCCAACCATTCATAGACGCAAGCAGTTTGGCAGCTTCAACCTTACCGTTGAACTCATAGCTTACCTTACCCTTGTAATTGCTTATCTTCTTCATGGCATTTCTTACCCTCTTGGGCATCTGGTTAGGTGACTTTAGTTTCATCTTACCGGTTAGAGGATCTACGATGTACAAATCGTTCGGGTCCATCATCACTATATCCATAAGGATATTTTCTACCTTGTCACGGTTAACTTTCGATGCTTCAGCGCGTTCTGACCTCAGTTCAGCTATTCTTGTGGCTATCTTGTGGTTACTCAACAATCTACTTGCCTCCCTATTTATTGTATCCGGCTGCATCTTTGATGCGTCATAAGCCATCCTGTATGCTTCACTTGCATTTCCGTCACAATCAAGGTAATAGTTACAGAACTTTTCCTGTTTTTCCGTTAATCTCAAATTGTTCATAAACTAATGGTTGTTTATACCTACAATGCAAAGGATTTGCTTTCTTTCCCTCAGCACATCATAGGCTGCCGTTATTGTACTTCCTGTTGTACATATATCATCAAAAAGTATTATGCGTTGTTCTTTTATAGGTCTTAGAAGATGGAATTCAGGATTTATACGTTTCTTGTTGAGACATTGAATGGCGGATTCATAGAATTCTATATTCAACCCCCGGGCGATTTTTTTGCAGATGTCAGTCGCCAAATGATACTCCGTAAAGTGTCTGCGTCTCGGTGTAGTGACGATGCACCATTCATCATCCGGCCGTACCATTGATAGTATCAGCTCTGTAGCGGCTCTTGAAATGGTTTCTGCACATTCGCCCGAATTCTTGATTTCAACAAATGACATACCGTCCTTTGTACTTGCGAACAAGGAGATGTAATAAAACCCACCCTTGCGGTGGATTCTCACTTTAGGCAGCATATTGCAGAACCTTTCACGTTTTTTCCATCCGAGAGTGGGTTTGTCCCATTCATCCATCCTGATCTTTCTACCTTTCCTCTTCAGCATAGTCAAAAACCTTTGTTATCCCTACGGAGAATGGGGTATAATTCAAGGGGACACAAAAGAAAGAACCATCCACTTCCTGGCATGGATTGTCAAATCTCCTTTTTTCCCCGATGCAATCCAATCTGACGCCGTTATGTTTGCTTACTTCTTCGGCAAATTCCTTGACCGTACATATTTGCGGATTGGCTATGTTTATGAGCTTTCTGCCACATCCTATGGCATATATCAACCCCTCCACGACATCATCTATATAAGTGAAGCATCTTGTGTTGAGACCGCCATTGTACAGTGTGACTTTCTCCGAGTTCATGAGGATATTGAGAAGAGTTCCCTTTCTCGGTTCCGGTCCATACACGTTATGCAGTCTCACACCGATGGCATTCTTGCAGTAGATTGAAGCATACTGTTCATCAAAATGCTTGGAAATGCCATACATGCTTGTGGTATTACAAGGGTTTGCTGTCGATGAACTGGCATATACCAGTCTCACGCCATAAGCCGTACACGCATCGGCTACTTTGACAAAAGCATCTATGTTATCACTCAGTATCTGTTCTCGATCGTCATTGAACACACTTGTCTGTGCTGCAAGATGGATTACTGCATCTATGCCACCATCCTTGAGGACGTGCCATATATCGGCAGCTTCGGTTCCACACACACGGTCTATTGCGACCACCTCAACACCACGATTCCTTAACTCTCTGCAGAGGGCTTTACCTATGAAGCCTTCACTGCCGGTTACAATAATCTTCATTTCTTCAACCTGTTTAGAATTTTACACAATACGTTCAATATGTTGCCAAGCAATATGACTATAACTTGAAGCAATGCTGTTGTTATGTCGCTCATTCCGACTGCATAGCCAAGCATGACGAACATAAGCATTATAATTACACCCTTAGCTTGGTAGTGTTCCATTTTCACCGGATATGTTCAGTTCATACTCGTATCTGCTTACCCTATCATACCAACAGACAACTGTCTGGTTTCCGGAGTTGAGGCTTGTCAGCTTCTTCTCAATCTCGTCGAGGGAAACACGTTCATGAAACCTGAGATAACACCGTCCCTGGTTTCCATTGCACGTGAAGGACACGAAATAGAACGTGTCACGTTCCCGGAATGCCAGATAGCTTACTGCAAGCGACAGCGCTATAGCCGTCATTGTTATCACCCATGGCGATGTTGCTATACTCATCGCCAAAGAAAGGATGCCGGATAATGCTACGAATACCAGCATCCTGATTAGCAGGCTTAGCCTGTGTCTTGTCTTTACATTCATATCCATAGTTAAATAAGCAATTACATATATGTAATTGCGATTTATGACACTAATTTACGAAGAATATCAGTACGTTTCACAAAATGGCTAAATCTTAAAAATTAAGATATAATCAATCACAAAAAAAGCGGCAAGAACTTAATCCCACCGCTTTCATATTGCCTCCGAAGAGGACTTTCGTAAACAAATGCCTAATTAAAGATGTACAGCAAGCATTTCGCTTCCTGCTCTGTGTATAGCTTCCTCTATCTTCATTTTTTGAGATTCAGAAGCAAATGCAATGCGCTGTTTATACTGGCGCATTAATGACGGATTTATCCCAGCGTACTTTGCAAATGTTGACACACTGATAAATTTGAAACATTCAAAGAAAGATGCAATATCATACTTATATTCAAATTCAATATCCGACAATGAAGTCGGTATTTCCTTTCCTGTCTCTGAAAGCATAGTCTTGTAATCATCTACAGCTTCAATCAAAGCCTGTTTTGCCTCCTCTACAGTCTTTCCTTGCCCGTTAAGGCTAAATCCGTCAAAATTGGGGACATAGACACTTATTGTCTTATCATCCCACATTTCTACAATAGCTGTTGTTTTCATTGTCCATATTTTTAGATTTGCAAACAAATGTGCGGGTCATTTAAGACCCGCATCTTTCATCATGCTGTTTAATGTGCCACCTTTTACCTCTTGGGAGGCATGTCGTCCAACACGAAAGTATTTTCCTGTTTTAGGACTATACCAGACATCGTGTTCTTTGCCATGACTCACGAAGTAGCAGCCTATCTTAGCAGCTTTCTTCAAGAACTCTGTTGTTTTCATAATTCAAAGAGCATTTGTTTACACTGCAAATATAACACATTTGTTATAGACTTCAAAATAAAACAACAATTATTTATAACATTATTGTTATTTTTATACCGTGAGCGATGTAGCTCGCCCACAGATGTTTTATGGATATTGCTTTCATGACTTTTCTCCTTTGTAATATTCAACAATAGTATTATTCAATGCTTCGATAAGATTGAATGTTAGTGTGGCTGGCATTTCGTTGGTGTCCATCTTCTTGATGTACACCTGACCATCCCTGTATTCAAGGATGGTGTCAAGTTCTATTATTTTCTCTTCGCCTTTGGACTGAACCATTTTCTTACTCATTTTTTAGTCTGAATATTTTTTTAAGTCCTGAATTAACCGCGTTTTTCTTTGCCTCGCTTGATGGATGTACATATACATTAAGTGTTGTACTTATATCAGAATGCCCGAGAATCGTTGATACTGTTTTGACATCAATATTATTCTCTATAAGCGTAGAAGCAAAAGTATGTCTGAGCCCATGAAATTTAATTGTATGGTCAAATTTCAATTTCTCTTTTATGAGATTATTATAATAATTTCGGAAAGTCCTTGGCTCTATGAATTTTTCCCCACATGAACATACGTAATACTCTGGATTACATATTTCAGAGAACTTCTTTACTATCGGGAAGATATTTTTAAGGATAGGGATATACCTGTTGGATGATGCCGTCTTAGGCGGGCCAATTTCAATATATGTACTTTTTTGCCCAGACGGATTGACATTATATATCCTCTCAATAGTCTTACAGACATGTATGGTCTTGTTAGCAATATCAACATCTTTCCATTGCAATGCGCAGATTTCTCCAATTCTCATGCCGGAACAGATGGTAAGCAGAATACCTAAGTTCCTTGGGGACGGATTAGCCATAGCATAATCTACAATCTTCTTGTATTCTGCCGTACTATACCGTTCAATACCATTCTTCTCAGTCTTATTATCTGTTGGTAATACAGCTTTCCAAGACATATCATGTACATCCACATCCATTTCATCTGCAGCAAACCGCACAAGCATTTTAATGACAATAAGTATGTCCATACAGTATTTTTTCGATTTTCCACTATCATATAGTTCATAAAGGAAAGGCATGATACTTTTTTTAGTGATTGTCTCAATTTCTGTATTGCCGAATTTTGGAAGAATGATATTGATACATATCAAATTATAGCATGAAAGCGTAGAAGCCTTCACTTGCCTTTTTTTGAATATATACCATGATTCATATACTTCTTTCAGTTTCATTCCTGTACTATTTTATCGTTAATATTAGATTTGATTATATCCGAAAAACAAAGAGTATCGTCTTTTTCGTTAAGTAGTATATATTTTTGCTTTACCTCTTTTTCCAGTACATCTCCATGGTACACATAACCCATAATGCCACGGATACTGAGATTAAGCAATAATATCGGTATTGAACGAGATGAAAGTTCCCAGCATGTTACCATGTGCTGGGAGGGGAAATGCTCCCATGGATGCAATTTCCTGCACCGTTGCCACCAATCAGCAATAACCATTGCGCCGTTACCAGCTGTCGGTTCGTGGACATTGCCTTTCTGCGATGTCAGCTCTGAACATATTACACCTAAAGCTGCAGGAGTAAAGTCTTGCTTCTTTTGTTTTCTTTCTGATAATTCGTTCTCATATATTTCTTGAAACCAATCATGTGACATATCGAAGTCATTCATCTTAAGCAGCTCAGCATATATATAATTACGATATTCTAAATCTCCCATTATTATTTCCATAATCCTGTCCGGCATATCCTTGATATCATCAATTCCGAGCAGATTAAACAATTCGTCTTTTTTCATACTCCTAACTGTATTTTTATTGTTTTATCTTTGCCATATATCATTCCTCCATATTAGGTAGTAAATCTTCCACGTATGCCCATCTAATAAATTTATCCACTTCAATTAGAGTTTCCCATACTCCATTTGGGCGAAAAACACTACAAGATTTATCTGGATATATAACAATTATTTCTTTGCTCATATCTGGTTTTTCACTTGCATCATGCCAAACGGAATTAATGCGCCATTCTGCACCATGATAAAAGCCTTTTGATAAAGCATTCTTATCAATGTAATTGTACTCATATTCTCTATCAGCAAACTTATCTGCTGCTTTCCCATATCATTCAAAGTTTAAAGAGAGTTGTCCGTTAGGTTCTTTATATCCACGATTCTCCTTCATAAAGGCTTGGCGTAAGGCTTCAGTAATCTTATCACGCATAGCTTTAGATACATGGTTCCTGTCAGCTTCGCCGTTAATCAGTAAACATCTCTCAAGGCTACCATTAATAGGTCTTTCGTCCAAGAGTAAACTGTACTCCGTGAATATCCTGTTTTGCTTCCGACCTTCTTTTTCTTCCGCTTCCGTTTGGTATCGTTCGAATACCGTGTCTTGTATAGTTCTCAAACACCTTTGTCCTCGGTCACTCCGACATCCCTGTATTTCATTTTCGAACATTACAGATAGAGAACGCTTCTTGCGTACATTCCCTATCCTTGCCCATCCGTAATAGACTTTCAGTTTACTCATTTTCACTACATATATATCTTGCAAACAACGGACACTTGATGCAGTTGCAATCACAGCAAGGATTCTGTTCGCATAGCTTATCTAATTCATACTCAGTAATACAATTTTTCCCCATAATTACCATTCCATTCTTTGAGCCTTATCCATCAGCCTTTCCACTTCTGTACTGCTTATGGATAAGCGCATACTGTCAATAATTCCATTATTTAAATCAAGTGCTCCATCATGGGTAATCGCAACATCATGGAGTTCTGTATCACTGCAATGCTGGAGAATACGCATTTCATACCCATTCCCAAGCAACAAACGTGCTTCTCTAAAACCCACACATGGTGAAACTCTAAAAACAAGATCCTTGTATTTCTTTATGACTTTCTTTGTCAGATACAATGTCATAACTATAGTAGTAATTCCGAACTTAAACCTGAATGCCTTCATTTTCCTTGATTTTTTTTAATGAACAACTTTGATGAATAATTGATATATGCCTGCCAGCAACCATTGATACCGGACCATCTGAAACCGTTTCTTTTCAATTCATTCCTGACTGCTTCATCAGGCTTGCCGTCAAAGAACAACTGAATTCGGTTTTCGGAATAGTTTTCCACCACATCAATATCACCGATTGAATACTCCTTGTTTTCCATGCTTTTCATTGTACGAGCTTTCTCAAGCTGCTGCTTAATCCTTCGGATATTTGCACCGTTATTCGTGATGGTACATGATGCAAAACCGATTTCACCAAAGCAGTTAGAAACAAACAACTCACTTACCTGGCTTTCAGTCAAGCCAAGTTCCACTAGTTTATCATGCTTCTCAACTTCGGAAGTTTTCTTGGAACGGATAATCTTGTTTGCAGCCTTCATGGTCTCCTGAACTCTTTCAAGCTCCTTCAACTTGTTTTCAAGTTTTTCCACTGCATTGTCGTCATCCAAATAAATAGAAGTGTTGTTCTCAACGGATGAGGCTTTTTCAGCAAAATACCCGGCTTTTTCTGAATGTTTGACAGATTGTCCCATGGTATTCCAAATCTTTTCGCGGTATTTCCTGTCTGCTGCACCGTGTATAGGTTGCCCCATAGGAATGGCATCACTCATAGATTTACTTCTCTGATAGGCATCTTCTGCCTTTTGCACTGCTTTCTGTGAGAGTGTACGGTATCTCTCAGCGCAAATGCGTTGACGTTCGTCTCTATCCATAATGTTAAAAATTGGTTGGTTTGACTTTTATTATTTTACATCTATAAAGGTAATATTTTTTTACTATATATGCAATCTAAAAACTATATTTTTATTCGCATTTTTATTGATAAGCCACGGCTGTTAACCGTGGCTCAAATCATTCCAAAAGCCCATCAAACAAGCCCCTTTCCCTGGGGTTCAAGGCTTCGTATTCATCCCGGAAGAATTCCTCTTTTGTCCTACCCATCTTCTTTCCTCTTCTGGTATGGACATCAAACGTATATGGCGGAATAGGTATAGGATTTCTCCGGACATCTTCCAGCCAGGCATCGGCATCAATCATACGTTTGTCGTAGATGAAATTCTGAAGGTGGTCTGCATCACGGCATTTCCTGCAGTCACACAAAAGAAGGACAGCCTTGCTGACATATATACGTCCTTTCGGCTCCTTGCTTCCCTTGTTTACCAGTTCATGCCCCTGCCACAAGGCTTCGACTTCTTTCGTTATCACACCGTAACAATCCTCGGCACTTATGGTAAACAGTCTCTTCCACACATAGTCCCTGTAACCACTGGTCCACAATTCCAGTGCAAAATATCCGGCAACTGCCGCATCAGCCCTTCTTATTGCCTTCTGCATGGCTGAAGACACTTCAAAGAAATCATATCCTCTAACAGTTCTAATAATCATAAAGCATTGATTTTTATTTTATTACATCAGTAAAATTAAATCAGAATGACAAGTTTTGCAAACAAAAACTTCGCCATTTTTACGCCATTTTTCAGTATTTGAACTTGCACGTTATATTGTACTGAACAAGCTGCTTTGTCTTATCCTTACCGTTATTGGTACTACCTTTCAGATTGATACTGTCACCAAAATGTTTCTTGATGAGCATGATAGACCTCTGTTCCTCAGCCTGGTTCCTGAAGGCAGCCAGTCCTCCGGAATTGACGAAAGTGGATTTCTGTTCAAAGTTGTAACGTAAATCCGTGAGAACCCTGCGTTCCTTATACTTCATATAACAGGAAATCCAAAAATCTTCCTTCAGCTTCAAATCCTCGTTCCACCATGTATTCTTGTTGTAGAATACACCATACGAACAACCGGTTATCATCTTTGACAATGACAGGAAACCAGTCTCATCATACATTACAGGGGATATTCTGGAAGTAAAGCCGAACAGATGTACATCCATCATATCAGCCAACTCTGCAAGATTGAAGATGATACGTGTAATATCGTTCTTATCCTTAACCCTTGACGGCTCTCCTTTCTCGGCATATAGTGCCTTACATGCATGAACATCATCGTCAAGCATGAACAGAGTCCTGAAATGTTTCGCCATCCAGTTACGTTTGGGGATTAGACCTATAACATCATCGGGATGCGTCACTATCTCACAATCGGGGTTGAACTGTCTGTACAGGTCTGCCTGACTTTCTGCCACACAGATTATCGGGTCATTCACCAGTTTTTTGGCAAACACCCTGTCGTGCCGCTTATGGCTTGGTATTACGATTCTCAATTGCATGACGGACATCCTTTATATCAACGACATTACTCTTGCCTACTTTCCCTGTCTTGTAACTCTCCATGTGCTGCATATCAAGAGCTTCACGCAGCCAGTTACTGTCCACCTCATTGGACGAAATGATTATAAATAACTCATGTTTCTCGTCAAACTTGGGGATAAGTGGATAAACGGCTGTTTCATCCGTTATGGCTTCGAAACGCTCCTTGAATTCATCCGTTTCAGGCTCCGGAGTAAACTCTATCCCCCAGTCCTGCAACTCTGATTTATCCCATTCGTTCATCATCACGTCCATATCGTTTTCACCGAAAGAAACATTGTCCTTTGTGGCATATTCCCTTAACTTGACTGTCGGTGTATCTTCCGACAATATCTTACATGGCAACTCAGTATATCCAAGTTCCTTGCAAGCCCTTAATCTGAGATTGCCACAAACGACAATGTACTTATCATTGTGCGGATAGACTATAAGTTCACGCAACTGTAGCATTTCCGGACTGTCCTCAATGCTTTTCTTCATCGCTTCATAGCGGTTGTCCCTGAAGAAACGAGGGTTCTTGGGCAATCCCTGCAACTGCCCTTTGTTCATTTCCAGTTTGGAAAGAGGAACATTCTCAAAAGTAAATTCTGTTTTCATACCTACTATTTTATCATCAACACTAAATTCATCATCACTAAGCGGTATGCTAATCAGTTCTTTTTTCGTTGAAAGAAATCTTGTCCTTGATAAGTTGCTCAATATCCTTACAACCGATACTCTGAAGGTATGTCATTGCAGCAATTATTATGTCTGCCGCCTCTTCCTCCCTATCAGAATAATCACTTATATGTTCACTTGGATTGCCCGTTGCCTTGACCAGCTCACGCCATTCCATTGATATGCCTATTGCCAGTCCCTTATAAGAACTGTTTCTGGTAATCTTACGCCTTCGTAGGGCTATCTCCCTACACTTTATTGCGAGTTTGTTAAGTGTTATCATTATATTATTTGATTAGCATATTGTAAAATATTTTCACTGATAATATCAGTGACTATGGTCCTCTGGTTTTCATATTATTATATTCAATTACTGAAACAAGAAACAGGTGGCGTACTCCTTTTTCAGCATTGCCACCTCATTCCCACTCCATATTGTATTATTATTCACATTCCAGTTCTTTAAGTTTGGCTTTCAGCCTTTCATCCTTTTTCTGATAAACTGCATTCAGTTTATCAGACATTTCCTTGTATTTTGCCGGATATTGTTCCCTGAACAGCATATTCTGACATTCCTGAAGGAGCTTGTTATAAGTGACAGCAGACTCAGACAATTTGTATCGGATAAACTCTCTGTACCATTTCATCCGGTCTTGCGGATGTTCAGTTACGTACTTGACTATATCACCCTTATCTGAGCCTAAACCAAGAGAGTCAAGAAACTTGTAACCACAAATCTGTAAAACAAGTATGTCAAAAATGACCTGTTCGTTAAGTGTCATTGCCTCGGCTTTACTTGAATAATCCGTTATCTCATCAGCCCAATTACGCATTGTCTCGGTTGCCTTTTCGATAACAAGCTCTTTATTGCGCTGCATCTGCTGTCTGATATTCTGTGATTCCATTTGTTTTGAAGCCGGACAATCCATGGAGGATTTCTTAAGGTAGAAAAATGACACCTTGAACTCAGGTCTGTTATAACCAAGAACCTCAATACATCTATAAATTTCGTTGTTACTCAGTTTCTCTGCAATTCTTTCGTCATCTTCATTATACCAGCATCTATTGTTAAATACGTTCTCATTAACGACCTCAAAGCCCATATCCTTGTACATCTTGACTGCGTCCTCTTTTCTTTGCTTTTCAAAGTCACCATCCCATGCATGTACAGCTTCAACAAGAATTACAGATTTACCGATACTAAGAGGCTCACCTTTCTTTACAAGATTCTCAGCTTCCTTCATAACTCGGTATTTGACATACTCTGCCTGCTTTTTGGCAAAGCATTCACGGTTGGTACACTTCTGCTCTGTACCTTTCATCTCGTAGAACAGGCATCCATGATTGGCCGTGTTGTTTACACAACTGGAACACAAAGGAATTTCTTCACAGAAACCATCCTCTTCACAAAATTGAGCCTTGTCGATAACACAGAACAAATTATCCAAGTAATTCTTGATATCAAAGAATTTAGCACCTTCTTTTCTGTCAATTTTATGTTCAAGGAATTCTTGTTGAATTTCCACATCAAGTTTAGCAAGCAACATCGCACCACTTATAGGTATGAGTTCTTGTCTCAGCATCTCAACTAGTTCTGGAATAAGTCCTTTGAGTTTCACTCTGTCCTGAACGAATCGGATAGACTTGCCAAATCGGATTGCAACATCTTCAATTGCACTTCCGTTTTCAAGAAGCAAGGAGAAAGCGATGGCTTCTTCAACAGGATCCACGTCCTGGCGCTGCAAGTTCTCTGTTATCATTGCATCGAAAGCCTGTTCATCGGTCATATCTCTTATGATACAGGGTATTTCGTTATAACGTGCAGATTTGTTTGCTAGAAGATTCCATGCTCGGAAACGTCTCTCACCGCACACAATCTCGTATCGTGGTTCTACAGATACAACCTCTCCGGTTTCTTCATCAATGTACGCTTCTCCACCACTAATTTCCCTGACAGTGATAGGTTGCAACAAACCCTGTTCTTCTATGTTCTGAGCAAGTTCCTCAAGCTTCGCTTCGTCAAAAGTTTTACGAGGATTCATCGGCGACGGATTTATGTACATCACCGGTAGTTTTTGAATTTCCGCCATAATTTTATATTTAATGGTTTGACTTTTATTTTATTACATCAGTAAAGATAGTTCAGAATGACTAGTTTTGCAAACAGAAACTTCGCCATTTTACAGCCTTTTTATGATTGATATAAAATGCCTGTTTGCTGTCTCTTCAAATGCTTCAATATGCTTATCAGCCACGTTCACAAGACAATGACCATTGAGTGAAAGGTGAACATTCTTCCACCCGAAATAACTGCATATCTCATTTTTCTTTTCCAATCCTTTCTTGTTGAATTTTATTTCAAATTCCTTTATCCGACCTATATTTACGTTCATATTCTTCAAGTTGTCTTCTCTGTTTTTCCAGGCTTTTCTTTTTCATGAATGCCAACGTTTCATTGGACCGTTTCAATGCTTTCTGTGCTTCCCTGTCGCCATTTGAAGCCTTTTCCTGCAACATCTTCCTATAGTCGTTGTAATAAAGTCCGCTACTTTCTTCTTCAGTCTGCTGCTTATGTTCATTGAAAGACAATGAATCCGCCCTTGCGCATCTTTCCCTGTTGTATTGCCTTAACCACCCCATGATTACTGAACCATCCAGACGATTATATATTTCTCCATATCTGCCTTTCATAGCATTTCTGAATGCCAGCTTCAGATCATCAATTTTGAAATACGGATATTCCTCGATAATCAGGTCCGTTGTCATAGCAACCTGAGCATCGTTCATCGTATTAGATGCGTTGAAGAACCCCACTACCTCAGATATAAGTATCACAACAATTGCACGTGCGTGGATTTCGCCCATTTCACCGACTATGATGCCAAGTGCCGGCTCAGATGACGCAAAGACATCGTCAACACCCTTAGGTTTCAGTTCCTGCAAGTATTGCTTCGGCGAGGTCAGTAAGACGGCTAACTGATTCCTTTCTGCCTCCCGCTGTATTGCTATTTCGTTTTTCGTCATAATTACCCTCCAAAATTTTCGTAAAGTTTGCAGCCTTGAATATCCAGTCAAAGTCACATTTCCAGTTTCTGTCATTACATCCGAGAAGGAACGGGCTGGCCGCCACCTTCTGCAGAACCAGACAAACCGTGTTCTTGTCATATTCCGCTATTCTTGCCTTAACAGCTTTACGCCTTGCTTCCGTCATATTTGCCACCATCGGCAGTTTACCCTTGAAAGTTTCATTGAAGTATGATTGCAGACCGATATAATCTACAGGTTCATTCTTGACAGAAGTGGGCAAAGAAAGCCCGTCTTTCTTTGTATCTCCTTTAGGAGATTTTTCTTTATTATTCTTTACTTTACTTTTCTTTACTTTACTTGTTATGGAATTTTCGACCGTTGTTACACTATTGTTATCGTTTTCTGATAACAGTGTTATAACAGTGTTATTTTCCAACTGTTTTTCAGCCGATTTCTCAGCATTCGCCCATCTCCTTGCCATGCCTTTCTTCCCAGCTTCCGAGCGTTTAGCCTTTTCATTATCTTTGATACCCATCCTGCGTGAGAAGCTTTCGGAGTAAAAGTACTTACCGTCATCGGTAAAGACAAATAACCCAAAATCCTCTACGACTGACTTAATTAGTGAGGCGTCTTCACGAAGGTCAAAGGCTATAACATTATAATCTTTGACACTCATGTAATTCGGTTCCTCACGAAGCCTTTCTAGTATCATAAAAAAGACACCATATCCGGCAGCTTTGTGCCGCATTCTCAAACGTATCAGTTTCTCGGAATTACGAGCATTGCTATCATGGGAAAAATAACTTTGTTTCTTCTCCATAACAACCTCCTAAAACTCTATCGGTATCACTTCATATTCAATTCTCGGCTCTTTTTTGTCAATGAACTTCTGAACATCAATATGAGTACAATACCTGTCATTCTCGATAGTTTTTGTCAATTGCAGACAGTCAAGTAATATTTTCAAAGAATTATCCAAGTCCGGACGATTGCTGGAGTAATATATTTTAGCGACCAACTTGAAATAACCCTTGACCATTCGCCCACGTTCCGGACACTGGATGTAGAATGTTTTCTCATATTCAGTAAGCACCTTTTGTTTTGCCAGCTTAGGATGGCCGTTCACATTGACTATCCTATAACAGTTGCTTTTGCTTGGTATCTGTCCTCTAATTACATACATAAGCTATAGTATTACATTGGTTAATTGTTTTCCGTTGGTTTTTACCATCCACTTACCTTTCTCCGGTTGTTCAATTCTCAAATCCTCAACTTTACCGAAGGTTTTAATATTTCCGCACAGGTCAACAACCCATCCTTCTTTCCCAGGATATGGTCTTATGACACGACCTATCATCTGGTAATACAGTGCCAATGACATCGTTGGTCTGCATAGGACGATTGTATCCAGCTCCGGGTAGTCAAATCCTGTGGTAAGTACACCGCAATTGGCTACGACCTTTATTTTGCCGGACTTGAATTCCGAGAGAATTTTTTCACGTTCCTTTTTTGGTGTTGTACCACTGACTACAGCACTGTCTGGTATCTCATGGGTAAGCATTTCAGTTTCCTTGACAAATCTTGTAAATACAAGTATTCCACGTCTTGGTACTCCACTTTTAGGAGCCAGCAGCCTTCTTACCATACTAATCAGATAACCGTATAGGTCCACTCTCTCAAATTCTTTGGAAAGACTTCTGTCATCGAAATCGGCACCAGTGAAATTCTTCCTGACATTCACAAGTTCTACCCTTGTCAAGTCGAAATACTTCAGTCTAGTAAGAAATCCCCTTGCAAGAAGTTCACTGACCTGGCAATAGTAGATGACATCACTGAACACCCTCGGTCTCGTTCTCGTGAGAAACTTGAGCATCGAACCGTTCATTGTACTGCACAACCTGTAAGGGGTGGCAGTAAGCCCGATTATTCGCCTTTCTGCAGCAGAGAAAAAGTCTGCATACATACCCTCTGTCGGATTAACAAGATGGCACTCATCAATGAGTATGTACTTGAAATGCTTGAAATCATCCATGTGGTTATACACGCTGCCGATGGTGGCGAATGTAATCCTGTTTATGTCCTTTCTCTTTACTGATGCAGAATAGCATCCGGCATCAAAGATTCCGTATGTCTGCAACTTGGCAAAGTTCTGTTCCAGGATTTCCTTGTTTGGTTGGAACACCAGCAAAGGTTCATTAAGTCTCGCCGCTATATCAGCTATGATGAGGCTTTTCCCTGCACCGGTAGGTAATACCATGAGATAGTTCTTGCCGTTTTTCAGTCTGTAGTGCGTTATGGCTGCGTTACTGGCATTCTGCTGATAATCTCTTAATTGAAACTTCATATTCTGATTATTCCTTTATGAACCTTTTCGTGGCAGGAAGCGCACAGAGTGACAAGGCAGTCAAGGTACTCAAGTTCCTTTCCGACAATAGAAACACCATTAACCTTATATCTCTTGTGATGCACCTCCAAAGGATAGCATGAGCCGCAAATCCTACACTTATGCCTATCCCTTAACCTCACATCCCTTGTAACTTTATCCCAATATGGATTGTTAAGTGAACGTGCATAATTGGATTTGCGGCCACGCTTATGCTGCAATCTACTCATCTCCTACAGCATCATTGAATTCATCCTCACCCATCACATCATTGTCCGGAAGCGTGTCATGTTCCTCATCAAACTCATCATCGGAAGGCTTCTCCGGAGCAGGAAAATCAAGACCGAACAGCTCCATCATTGCAACCCTGTTCTTATCTTCCTGTGCCCACAATGATGATTTGTCGTATGATGGAATCTTGTCAGCCTTGGCCAGTGCGACCTTACCGTTAAGAATTGAATAGTAAAGAAAGTATCCATTCAATGCAATACGGAAAGTCTTAGTTGCCGGCAACTGCTTTTCTTCTGTACCCTCCTGAACTTTGGCTGCATAGTCCTTAACCTGTTTGTTCAAGGCATTAAGCCTTTCTTCCGCATCTGACTTGAGACGCTTAGCTTCTTCCTTAGCATTCAACAGTGCTTCTTCCGCTTCGGGAAGTTTCTGCTCGATAAGCTTACAATACTTGCTACGCAGATCCGATTTCTCAACATCATCCATATAACGTGTAGCCATCTCGTTCTCCGGGAATAGGGCATTGAAATGCTCGTTGACCGCTTTCAAGATGTCTTTTTCACTTTCTACATTCTCAAACTGCAGTTCCAAAGGAAACTGTTCCCTGACTGCCTCCGGAAGAACGAATTGCAATTCTTCCGGTTCGTAATCTTTAATTATTGCCATATTTAATATTTGTTTTCGTACTCGGCTGCGAACGCCGAATAATATTTATCACTTGGTAATGGTAACTGGATACCGTATTCTGTCATTATATCTGCCTTGACAGCTTCAAGAAAATGTGACATTTCCATAGTGCTGAGATTCTTCGTTCCTCTCGCAAGTTCCGTTGTATCACCCTTAGGAGTGACAATCATCTTTGTAAGAAACTTCTTGCAATACAGGTCATGTATAGTTTCCACACCTTCCTTCGTACTCCAGTATGCTTCACCTGTAAACTCACGCAAGGCACTACCCACACATCTGAACCACATCCACATGAGTGCGTTCTGGTCAAGACTTCTCGGTTTCGTTTTCCTCTTTATTGTAAGTGTATACTCACCATTACGGAGAAGGCTCAGCATGAAATTGAAGTCCTTATCCATGGTAGCCTTCCCGTCTTTCTTGATTATCGTAGCTTCCATGATTATCTATATGGTGGTGGAAATGGAAGTCCGTCACCATCTACATTGTGATACTGCGATTGCTGTGTGTGTTGTGGTGGCTGATGGTATTGCGGTTGAGGCTGGTGCGCAGGTGGTTGTTGTACTTGTTGTGGTTGCTTTACTACAAGCATTTCCATGTTGTCAACGAATATCTCTGTAATATACCGTTTCACCTTGCTGTTGTCCTCATAACTTCGTGTCCTTATCTTACCCTCGACATATATCTTATCTCCCTTATGAAGATATTTTTCAGCCACCTCTGCAAGACCTTTCCACATGACTATGTTATGCCACTCTGTCCTGTCCGGTACCTGAGTACCGTTCTGCAAGGTGTAACCTTTCTCTGTTGTAGCCAGAGTAAACTGGCAGACCTTTGCTCCTCCGTCAAGTACCCTTACTTCCGGATCCTTGCCAAGATGTCCTATCAACTGTACCTTGTTAAGCATTTGTATCCTCCTTTCTTAATGTAATTCTTATAGATGCTGCTGTATCGGTCTCCTTGATGTATTGTCTGTACAGTTCCGGATGATCCGATTGAAACTTCTTCGTATCAAATGTTTTCTTCGTTCCTGCAGGAGTGATTGTAGCCTTGAATCCTCCAGTGCCCCAAGACTTGACATCATGTTCAATCATGGCTCGTTTCAACGAATCCTTGAAACCGTCAATAAACGGCTGTATTCTCTCAACTTCAGCTACGGCTTCAAGATATTTGTTAATCACATCCTGTGGCAGTAGTTGCACTTCATCCTGCTTGTGTTCAAGTGCAGTCTCTGTTTCCAGGTAACGTATCCCTTCAACCTCACACTGCAATAACCTTTTAACCTCTTCATCTGATTTGCGTTCAAGTGGAATAAGCTCTGACTTTTCATTGTAAAGCCATACACCGAACAGCCTGTCCACTTTCAGATTCGGGTTCTGCATCTCGAACAAATAAGCGTATATGGACAACTGCCACTCCAAATACGCCTTATCCGGGGAATACGTTGTCTTGATGTCTGCAAGTGCTATCTTTCCGTCCTTCTCCCACACACAGTCGATATTGGAAGCGAAGTGTTCCTCATCAGATACTGTATATTCATTACTCAGTACTTTATATCCGGCACCAGTTCTGATAAACACATAGTTCATTGCTTCCTGACTTTCCGGTTCAAAGCCTGTCATGTCGGTAAACTGGCATTCGTGATGAACCCTTGTACCTCTTTCCGCTGCACGTTCAAGTATATACTGAGGTACTTCCTTATACTTGTCCGGGAACAACTGTCTCTTTATCATTCCCGTAATTCCTGATAGCTGCTTGTCGCCCAGGAAATATGTGTGGTTCCCTTCGTTGAAAACCACACTAGACTTAACCAATTCTATCATTCCGGATATTTTTTACACATTTCCATTGTTGCATTCCTGAACTCCATATTCTGCTGAATAGCCGAATACTTTTTCCATACCTCGTTAATCTCATGTCTGCTCTGACATGCATTCACTTCCGCAATTGCTTCCTTAAGCTGCTTGCCTGTAAACACATTCGGGTCCTGTTGTTGAGGTTGCTGTTTCTTCTTAGGAGCAGGGAAGTGGAATCTTTCCTTACCTTTATCATCTACGACTATACACTTGCTGACCTCTCTGTTCTCGTCATATTCAATCTCGCTAACGGAGAATTTTGTATATGTAGAACATCTACCCGAAGTGTTCTTACTGATTTCGCTTGGCTCAAGTTTAATCCAAATGAAAGGTGACGAGTATAGTTCACGACCTATACCCCAATTAAATCCTGCACGTTTGAAAGCATCCGAAGCCTGTCCTTTTTCCTTTTCTGTATTGGATTCAGTTCCGACATCCTGTTTACTCACCCATTCTTTTTTCCGCTCATCATAAATGGATATGGTGCAGAACAGGTTTCCGTTAACGACCTCATGGTCTCTCTTCCAGTTCATAGGACCGAAAACCTCATCAAGAAGTCTCATGTCCACCCTGGCATCCTTGTAAAGAAGTAATGTACATCCTTTCTCGTTTATTGTACCGATACGGCATTCAATCTCATTTGCCTTCAAGGTTCTTATATTTACAACCTTATCAGAAAGTGTCTCTTTCACTTCCTCTACTTTTGTCTCCTGAACTTCTTGTGCAGGAGCTTCTGTTTCAGCTTTTCTTTCAGCCATAATTTCAAGTATTAATAGTTTGACTTTTAGTTTATTACATCAGTAAAGTTAATTCTGATTGACAAGTTTTGCAAACAGGAACTTCGCCATTTTTACGCCTTAACTTTTGTTTTCATGCCACCCGTAAAAACAGTGTGGTACCGGCAGGGCTCGAACCTGCATTTCCCCGTTTTTTAGCGAGATGGTGTTACCATTACACCCACGGTACCATTTTACCACCCCAACACGTGGGGCAGCATTGTTTAGTAATCATTTGCAATACTCCCGACCGCAGTCAGTAACTCGTGAGCCATACGGGACTTGAACCCGTGACCTCCCCCGATGCTCAAAGGGGTGTTCTACCACCTGAACTAAAGGCTCAAGATTGGGCGACTTTCACAAGTGGCCCGCTCAAACAATTTAAAATATCAAGTCACTATTAACATTTATATAAAATCACCTTCACAGGCTTATATCATTATATCTTCTTCCTTTTGATACGTTTTTGTCTGGCGCAATGTCTCAGCACATCACTTGCTTTACAGAACCACTTACCGTTTTGTTTGTTAGTCGGTTTCTCAAATCTTATTGAACCGTTCTCTATAAGCTTGTTCAACTTACCTTCACCGCCAACTATCTTTGCGCTCAAGTCCTTGGAGAAACATTCATCCTCCATAGCCAGCAATATGTTTTCCAGTAATATTGCTGCCGTATTGTCAACAAGCATTGTTGTCATAATCCTATTGTTTAACTGGTAAATCATCAGCTTACACGTTTGACTGTTATTGTTCCGGCATTACGGTCTGTCTTGTAAGTCCAGTTCATGCCTGATGCACGTTCCGAATCCAACCTTAGAGTAAGGGTATTCATGACCGTCACCCTTTGCAGGATGCAGAAAACTTCTTCAGCACCGACCTTCATAGCACGCAATGTTGATATTACAGGTCTTCTCTCCATCAACTTAATCTTTCTCTCCATACAATTATACAACCATATACCGATGCAATTACCATAATTAC
>JAHHQV010000021.1 GCA_020026175.1 Phocaeicola sp.
TGTCACTAATCACTATTACTGATGCCGGAGTCATGCGACGGATAATCACGGCAAATCATGTATGAAATCACAAATGTAGGTATTTTCAGTAAATGCGACAACTGAAAATTACTTTTTTACGGCTTCTGAGTGTTCTTTTAAACTTAAAATGCCATTTGCCTGACATGCTTCCAGCTTTTTACGAAAAGACAAACAGGAAACAATAAACGCATATTTAAAGACAATAAAAGATTTTGCCGTATCAAATAAATGCAATAACTTTGCAAATACTTGACAGACAACAAAAAACTAACGAGCTTCTTAACTAAAATTATTATTTTTTTTCTATTTTATCATTATGATTAATTTGTACATACTCACAGGAGCTTTCCTCATGGCTATATTGTTGGGGAGAATTATCATCCCGAATATCCTGATTATCTCGTTCAGAAAAAAACTGTTCGACTTGCCTGATTTCAGGAAAGTACACAACAGGCCTGTACCACGTCTGGGGGGAGTTACATTCTTTCCGGTCATTGTCTTCACCTTTGCCCTGTCATTGGCTGTCAAGGTGCAGTTCTATCAGTTCACCTCTAGATTCATAATCAGCAGGGTTATATGCGAGTTCCTCTATCTCATTGCAGGGCTCACGCTGCTTTACATCATCGGTATTGCCGACGACCTTACGGGGGTGAGGTACAGAAAGAAATTCCTCGTACAGATTATATCGGCTGCGCTGTTCCCCGTTGCAGGAATGTATATAAACAATTTCTACGGGCTTTTCGGGATATATGCCATCCCCGCATTTGTAGGCATCCCGCTCACCATGCTGCTGGTGGTGTTCATCACAAATGCCATTAATCTTATAGACGGCATCGACGGCCTGGCTTCGGGGATGAGCATTGTCACACTTGTCATTCTGGGAGTGTTGTTCATTCATTACAGATACTGGAACTATGCCACACTGGCTTTCATCTGCGTGGGCGTAATTATCCCTTTCTTTGCATACAATGTCTTCGGAGAAGCCGATAAGTGCAGGAAAATATTCATGGGAGACACCGGAAGCCTTACACTGGGATACATCATAAGCTTCTTTGTGCTGGGATATTGCACACACTCCAGCGGCGAACATGCCATAAAAGAATACGGATCGCCCATAGTAGTGGTGTTCAGCATGCTGCTGGTGCCTTGCCTCGATGTGGTAAGGGTGGTGCTGAAGCGTGCCCGTATGCGAAAACCGCTTTTCATGCCCGACAAGAATCATATCCATCATAAGTTCCTTGCCATGGGACACACTCCTCGCAGGGCTTTGATTGCCATCCAGATTATGTCTGTCTTCTTCTTTGCTTTCACCTTCATTGCCATCAGATTTTTTAACAATACTCTGGTGTTTGTCATCGACATTGTGGCATGGACTTTACTTAACGTATGGTTCAACAGGAAGTTGATTTCGGACGAAAAGCATGACAACTCTGATGACTGTTCACGCAAATCAATTGAATAATCATTTTTTTATATTTATTTGATGAAGATAAAATACTTACCGCTTTTGTTTCTTGCCATGCCTGCCTTTGCACAGACACCTGTCCAAATGGGCTACAAGATTGAAACAGGTGCCAATGTCTCCAGCGGAGATTATGCTCCCTACTGGTTTACTGCCAACAGATATGGTCTTGGCAGTGTAGAGCCTAACAGCTTTTTCGTCAATGCCGGTGTCAGCCTGAAGAAAAGTTTCAATCACGGATGGAAGATTGATGCCGGCCTCGACATCGCTGCCGGAGCAAAGCTTGCTGCCAACTTCCACATTCATCAGGCGTATGTTGATGTTGCCTGGAAGGCACTCAACATTAGTATAGGCAGCAAAGAGAGGATTTCGTCTCCTCTCTACAAGAATCCTCTTCTCACTTCGGGATGGATGACAGAGGGTATAAACACTGTTCCTGTTCCTCAGATAAGACTCGAAGTCAAGGATTTCCTCAGTATGCCTTTCCTTGGCAACTGGATTGCGCTGAAAGGGCATCTGGCATACGGAGCTTTTACCGACAACGGGTGGCAGAAGGATTTTGCAAAAACCGGAGTTCTCTACGGAAAGGATATCAAATATCATAGCAAGGCCGTTATGTTCCGTTTGGGAAACAAAGAGAAATTCCCTCTCGAATTTGAATTCGGACTGCATATGGCCACTCAGTTCTGTGGCGACCAGATGAAGAAACTTGAAGATGGTTCAAGCGAACTTGTGATTGATATGCCCGACGGCTTCAAGAACTATATCAATGCTCTCATCCCTTCTGCCGGAGGTGACGACACTACCTGGGGCGAGCAGGTGAATGTAGAGGGTAATATGCTGGGAAGCTGGAACTTTGCCGTCAATTATTATTATGGCAACTGGAAGTTCCGTGCTTATCTCGACCATTATTTCGATGACCACTCGCAGATGTTTTGGGAATACGGACGCTGGAAAGACGGACAGCTGGGACTGGAAGTCACATTGCCTGCCAACAGATGGCTGACGTCTGTGCTTTGGGAAGGTATCTCCACTAAAGACCAGACGGGACCGGTGCTCTACGATGGATTTGCAGGATCTTTCTCCGACCTTCAGATGAGTGGAAAGGATAATTATTTCAACCACTATATATATCAGTCGTGGCAGCACTTCGGCATGGGTTTGGGTGCTCCTCTTATGCCGGGACCTGCATACAACAAGACTGGTGAAATCACTTTCCGCAGCAATCGTATAAAGGGAGTGCATTTCGGATTTTCCGGTGACCCTTCCAACGAATGGAGCTGGCGGCTCTTGTTGTCGCATGTCAGGCATTGGGGAAGATACGACTCTCCTCTCCACAAGATAAGAAAGCAGTTCAGCAGTCTGGCAGAAGTGGCATACAGCCCGTCACAGCTTGGTATCTGGACATTCAAGTTAGGGCTTGGTGTGGATGGAGGAAACTACCTTGGCAAGTCGGTGGGCGGAATGGTAGGCGTTCGGATGAAGCTGGGCTACTGACAGGATGCTACCATAAAAACGGAACATGAAACATAGAAAAAGAAACAATCATTAAATACCAATCAATATGAGAAAATTTATATTATATACATTCATGCTTGTCGCTGTCTGCCTTTGCGGATGCGAGAAAGCTCCTATCAATTCGGATGTTGAAGGCTTCTGGAAGGTGAGGAAGATTACCGTTCTGTCTACCGGAGATGTTGCAGAACACAATGACATTTATTACGGCATCACACGTATGGTTACAGAACTGAGCGGTGGATCTGCCGGTTCGTTCATTTCACGCACTGAATATCGTGACAATGAGACAAAGCTTGTCCTAAGGGATTTCAAGGTGCGTGGAGGCACAGGCGATACCGGCGAGAATGTCAAGGTGGAACTGTTGCAGCCTTATGGCATCAACTCGCAGGAGGAAACTGTCTTCGAGATTGTGATGTGCAACGGCAAGAAAATGACTCTTCAGTCTGATTATTCCAAAATAGAGCTTGAAAAGTTCTGACTTTTCAGCTTTTTCCTATAAATATACAAGGCGTGGTTCTCTTAAACTTTAGGTCTGATAAAGACTTAAATAATAAGAGAACCATGCTTTCTTATTATATATTGCTTGAGTTCCTTCTTGCCCTCAAAATATGCTTCAAGAGTAGACAGAAGAAGACTGTTTTTCAAATTTACAAATCTCCCGTCACTTCTCTTCAACCACCCATTTTTCTATATTTCTGAGCTTGTTGCTGAAGTTCACCCCTACTTTCACTATTCTTTTCCGTGAGTTTTCAAAAGGCAGGGCATAAAGTCTGTCGTTTATCTGGCTGAGAGCCTGCTCCGCCGTACCGTCCAACTTGAATTCAAGGATATAGATATAGTCAGAAGTCCTCACTACCATGTCTATCCTGCCACAGGAAGTCCGGTACTCCACATCAGTATAGAAGCCCATGAGTTTGAAAACTATATACAGGATATTCTGATAATGCACCTCAAGGTTACGTTCCAGTTCATAAGGAGTGTCGGCAAACAAGGTCTGCAAGCGCATCATGAATTCATCAATCTTTCCGCTGCGCACTTCCTTCACAAAATTCTTTATCTCGAATCCTGAATTGTCATTCTTCACATTGGCATAAAACGGAAGAAGGAAATTCACGAATCCCTGCTCCACCTCCTTGTTTGGGAAACCGAGGATATAGGTGTTGAACTCCTCGTCATACCCCTTGATGGTGAGATAGCCACTCTGATAAATCACTGGAATAGGATTCCTTGAAGTAGGATCAATACATTGCAGCATAGTACCGTCTATCTCTATGCCGTCCAGTTCCTCTATCACGAAGTCCCTCTGTTTCAGCAGTTCCACAAGATAGGTCGGAGTGCCTGTCTCAAACCAGTAGCTGCCGAATTTCCCAGTAGCAAAAGTGTTCAGAAGGCTGAACGGGTTATAAATGTCCATACACCTCTCGTTGAAGTGATAACCGTCGTACATCTCCTTCAGTTTCAGCCTTGTTTTTTCTTCCGTCAGAGAATTGGCAAGCCCAAGGGCAGAAACATCGTCCTTGCAGTCGGACAACAGTTCCGATTCAGTTATTCCGCAGATGGAAGAATACTGCCAGTCCATGGATATATCCCTCAGATTGTTAAGGTCGCTGAAGATACTTACCTTGCCGAACTTTGTAACACCCGTAAGCAATGCAAACTTTATATACCTGTCCATTGACTTCAAGGCACCATAGAAAGCCTTCAGAATGTTACGATATTCCTCCTGCAACGAGTCGTTACCTATCATCTGGAGCAAAGGCTTGTCGTATTCATCAACAAGGATGACTGCCTTTCTTCCGGTATTTTCGTATGCACGGCGTATCACGCCTTCAAATCTGGTAGCAATGGAATATTCATCCGTATTCTTGCCATACAAGCCTTCACACTGACTAAGAAACAAGTCCAGCTTATTTTCCAGACTCTCCACACAAGAATATTTTTCCGTATTCAGGTCCAGATGAAGCACCGGAAATTTATCCCAGTCCTTCTCCTTGTCATAGATGGCCAGCCCTTCAAAAAGTTCCTTCTTGCCCTCAAAATATGCTTCAAGAGTAGACAGAAGAAGACTTTTACCGAAACGGCGTGGACGGCTCAGAAAATAGTACTTACCTGTCGTTACAAGCTCGTATATCAGTTCGGTCTTGTCTACATAAAAGTAGCCACCCTCACGTATCTCCTGAAAACACTGTATTCCTATGGGATAAATTCTGTTCATAATCTATTAATCTATTTTCCGTTTCTATGGTTCGTTTTTCAAATTTACAAATCTCCCGTCACTTCTCTTCAACCACCCATTTTTCTATATTTCTGAGCTTGTTGCTGAAGTTCACCCCTACTTTCACTATTCTTTTCCGTGAGTTTTCAAAAGGCAGGGCATAAAGTCTGTCGTTTATCTGGCTGAGAGCCTGCTCCGCCGTACCGTCCAACTTGAATTCAAGGATATAGATATAGTCAGAAGTCCTCACTACCATGTCTATCCTGCCACAGGAAGTCCGGTACTCCACATCAGTATAGAAGCCCATGAGTTTGAAAACTATATACAGGATATTCTGATAATGCACCTCAAGGTTACGTTCCAGTTCATAAGGAGTGTCGGCAAACAAGGTCTGCAAGCGCATCATGAATTCATCAATCTTTCCGCTGCGCACTTCCTTCACAAAATTCTTTATCTCGAATCCTGAATTGTCATTCTTCACATTGGCATAAAACGGAAGAAGGAAATTCACGAATCCCTGCTCCACCTCCTTGTTTGGGAAACCGAGGATATAGGTGTTGAACTCCTCGTCATACCCCTTGATGGTGAGATAGCCACTCTGATAAATCACTGGAATAGGATTCCTTGAAGTAGGATCAATACATTGCAGCATAGTACCGTCTATCTCTATGCCGTCCAGTTCCTCTATCACGAAGTCCCTCTGTTTCAGCAGTTCCACAAGATAGGTCGGAGTGCCTGTCTCAAACCAGTAGCTGCCGAATTTCCCAGTAGCAAAAGTGTTCAGAAGGCTGAACGGGTTATAAATGTCCATACACCTCTCGTTGAAGTGATAACCGTCGTACATCTCCTTCAGTTTCAGCCTTGTTTTTTCTTCCGTCAGAGAATTGGCAAGCCCAAGGGCAGAAACATCGTCCTTGCAGTCGGACAACAGTTCCGATTCAGTTATTCCGCAGATGGAAGAATACTGCCAGTCCATGGATATATCCCTCAGATTGTTAAGGTCGCTGAAGATACTTACCTTGCCGAACTTTGTAACACCCGTAAGCAATGCAAACTTTATATACCTGTCCATTGACTTCAAGGCACCATAGAAAGCCTTCAGAATGTTACGATATTCCTCCTGCAACGAGTCGTTACCTATCATCTGGAGCAAAGGCTTGTCGTATTCATCAACAAGGATGACTGCCTTTCTTCCGGTATTTTCGTATGCACGGCGTATCACGCCTTCAAATCTGGTAGCAATGGAATATTCATCCGTATTCTTGCCATACAAGCCTTCACACTGACTAAGAAACAAGTCCAGCTTATTTTCCAGACTCTCCACACAAGAATATTTTTCCGTATTCAGGTCCAGATGAAGCACCGGAAATTTATCCCAGTCCTTCTCCTTGTCATAGATGGCCAGCCCTTCAAAAAGTTCCTTCTTGCCCTCAAAATATGCTTCAAGAGTAGACAGAAGAAGACTTTTACCGAAACGGCGTGGACGGCTCAGAAAATAGTACTTACCTGTCGTTACAAGCTCGTATATCAGTTCGGTCTTGTCTACATAAAAGTAGCCACCCTCACGTATCTCCTGAAAACACTGTATTCCTATGGGATAAATTCTGTTCATAATCTATTAATCTATTTTCCGTTTCTATGGTTCGTTTTTCAAATTTACAAATTTTCTGTCACAACCGCTAACTTTTGTTCCAACTTTTTTGCATCCTCAGAGATAAAGCAGAGAGGAAGCATACAGAGGAAACGAAGAGAGAACACACAAATGATACACGTAAGGAAACACAGAAAGGAAACGAAGAAAGGAAACACAGAAAGGAAACGCAGCAAGGAAACGCAGCAAGAAAACGCAGCAAGAAAACGCAGCAAACACATCATAATGTCAAAACATCAAACAAAGAGACCATAATTCAAACTAAGTCAATCCTTAAAGACCTAATCATCTATCATTAAGCTTTCGGATAAATCTCTGAAAATCAAATATATTCAAAGAGATATTAAACGTATCCCATAAAAAAAAGGCAGGACTCTCCACCAACAGAGAATCCCGCCTTCCTTTATACATAGAGTCCTGTTATTCCAGACACCCTCGTCCACCTTCCGCCTTGGCATCCGGCTCACTGTCGGAGGGCTGAATGTCAGAACTCGCTTTTCACATCAAAACACGGACATTGCTTTATCCATTCCTCAGGTTCCACCGTTCCGTCGCCGTCCAGGTCGGGACTGAAATCCCTATGACCTGCCACCACAGAGATGTCGAACTCCTTCTTCAGAGTGCGCACCAGAAGAGCCAGAGCCTTCTTCTGCTCTGCCGTCCTCGTATCGGCAGGCCTTCCCTTTGCATCCAGTCCACCCTCGTAGCAGATACCTATACTGCCCTCGTTGTGTCCCTTACAGTGCGCTCCTATCCTTTCCACCGGACGCATATCGCAAATCTCGCCGTCCCTTCGGATATAGAAATGATAGCCACAACCGTTGAAACCCCGCTTCCGGTGCATCTTCGACAAGGCTGCCGGCTCCAGACTCACATTGTCGGGAGTGGCAGAGCAGTGTATAATCAACGTATCAATTTCCCTCACTGCAACCTCCATTTCCTTTGTCCTTGTATCTACCGGTAAGAAAGCACAACACACATCTCAGCAGTTGGATAATAATCCTTTTAACTTTCATCATCCGTCTCCTTCAGTTAGTTATGCCACAGACTCTTCTTCAGGAGCTTTTCCGTTCTTGAAATACTTCTGTTCCACCTGCTGATACTTCAGAGTCTCAAGCATATTCGACAAGGTCAGACCGCTGCGGAACAGGATACGCTTTGTCTTGATGAGCGAATCGTTGTACTCTTCCTTCTTCGATACACCGTCGCCGCTGAAGCTCACCTGAAGCGAGCCGAGTTCACCCAGACGGACGATTTCGCCGTTCGACAATGCTTCAGACACCACGTCTTCCAGAGCAATCAACACTGCCATCACGTCGGCTCTTGTCACCGTACACATCATCTGGATTCTTTTCGACAATTCTCTGATGCCTGCCACACCTCTTGCCTGAGGCTGTCCGTAAAACTTCTTCTCTGCTTCCGGATTACTTGGGTCTTTACGCTGTACTACTGAATAGGTCAATAACTTTTCCATACTTTTCCTTTCTTTGTTTTAAATTTGCAAATGATTTTTTTAAACTAACTCTTTTGCAGTCGGAAAGTCTTCACGTCCCGGGGCCCCTTTTGTCAGAGGAAGTGTTTCCCTTTCGACTACACTGCAAAGATATGAAGTATGTATTTCACCCTTTCGGGCTTTGTCCTATCCTGTCCGTACATATACAAAAAAATCGGGATAGGCGACCGCATCATTGCTTTTGCGTTACCTTTTCCCGATTTTTTTTTGAATACACGTTTTTATTATCTCAGTCTGTCATAAGCCCTTACAAGCATTTCATCCTTACCTATAGCGCGTATGGCAAGCCAGTTGAGTATTATCGCCACAAAAGGCAGACACACAGGCCATGCCGGAGCAAAAGAAGAATTCTCCTTCAGCATCATGACAAAAGCCACCAGCGTACCATAGTAACAGAAAGCCAGGATAATGTTGAACATTGTAAGTCTTATCTGAAATATTCTTTTTTTGAAGAGGAAGATTGTCACCACACTTATCATTGCCGAAAGCATCTGTATGGCAAACAAGGCCCAAGGCTCGTAGTTCTCCACTCCCTCCTGATTGACGAGAGACAGATTTGTCATCTCGACGATAGAATTGTCCGGAAAGACAAAGCTACCTATACTGTTCGACATAAGCACTACCGAAAGTATTGCCACGACTAGCAGATATACTGTCTGTATTCTCTGTATCATTAGTTACGAAGATTTCTGTTTGATTTACTGTCAGTTATATTTTAGCACTTCCTCATTTCAACTGCTTCGATTCTTCAGTTTCCTTCGAAGGGTTTCTGTAGTACACCTTACCTTCAACGTATTCCTGAGCAGCAATAAGAGTCGGTTTCGGAAGCTTTTCGTAGTAGCGTGATATTTCAATCTGCTCTCTGTTTTCGAAAACCTCTTCAAGATTGTCGTTATAAGACGCAAATTCCTGAAGTTTCTTTGCAAGGTCGTTTTTCATTTCATTAGTAATCTGGTTGGCGCGCTTACCAATGATGGCTACAGTTTCATAAACATTACCAGTGTCTTCACAAAGTTCCATCATGTTACGTGTCGCTGTAGTAACAGGAGCATTTGTCTTTTTGTAATCCATAATCAATAATTATTATTTTGTTTTTTATGAGTTTTTATCTTTATAAATACCTTCGTTCACTGTGCGTCATCCGCCGCCGTCAGTCTACGGGTCATTATTCTTCCGTTGTCACCATCTTCGATGCTTCAGTGAAGATTTTATCCGCTTCCTTAATATACTTGCTTTCAGGGAATTCGTTCTTGAAGGCATAATATTCGTCTATAGCTTCCTTCATACGCTCCTCAATCCTTTCAGACACACTTTCTCTGGCCATATCATACTTGGCCCGCAGGATAAGCATAGAAAGTTCCTCGCGGTATTTGGTGTAAGGATAGTCCTTCAGGATGTTCTGTGCAGTCACCACAGCTGCCAGATAGTTGTTACCCGTACTGCTCTGCACCATATTTCCCGTGTACGAACCCAAGTCGTAGTAAAGCTTGGCAGAAAGGAACTCCTTCTCCACCAGCTTGTCCTGAAGTTCGAAAATCATTTTCTGGGCTTTCTCGTGGTTTTTCGACATCGGGAAGTACTCCAGAAACATCTGCAACTCCTCTATAGCCTTATACGTGCTGCTCTGGTCCAGTCTTGGTTCAGGAGTGTCAAGATACAAGGCCTTTCCCGAATTGAATCGTGCCAGTTCGGTATAGGTTCCTCTCGGATAAGTGGTATAATATGTATTGAAATAATGCGAAGAAGTCACATAGTCGCCCTGGTTGAAATAAGACATTGCCAACATATACAGAGACTCCTCGCCGAAGCGTGTACCCTTCATTATGTTGATAAGTTCCTCCAGCAAGGTAGCTGCCTTGCTGTACTGCCCTTTGGCGAAATATGTCTTCGCTACTTCATATTTATATTCATAATCTGTACTTTTCAGTACCTTATTGTACTCTCCGCACGAACTGAACATCCCTGCAGAAAGAAGAGCTATCGCAATATATTTTTTCATGTCTACAAAAAATAGTTCTGCAAAAATACTACTTTATTCCGAAAAATCCAATTAAACAGAAGTTTTTATCCTATATTTTAGTTTTTCAAACATCAAATTCGGCATATTCATCAAGAAACAATCCTTTTAAATCCGGGCATGAGGGGTATTTTACCGCTTTTTTTGTACTTGCCGTTTCAGATTCGGGACATTTTTTGTATTTTTACATTCTCAAACAAAACAATCCAGAGAGCCTCATGTCCTGTTTTCTATGGCAGCAGAGGTATCGCTGAAGAAACAATACATATTTTTATACACTATGGATTTTGAACTCATATCAGAATATAAGCCTATGGGCGACCAGCCTGAGGCCATCCGCCAGCTCACCGAGGGGCTGCAAAGCGGCGTGAAGGCACAGACCTTGCTTGGAGTGACAGGCTCGGGAAAGACCTTCACCATTGCCAATGTGATAAAGAACATCAACAAGCCTACACTCATACTGAGCCACAACAAGACTCTGGCGGCTCAGCTTTACGGCGAATTCAAGCATTTCTTCCCCAACAACTCTGTGGAATACTACGTGTCGTACTACGACTACTACCAGCCCGAGGCATATCTGCCGTCTACCGACACATATATAGAAAAAGACCTTGCCATCAACGAAGAGATAGACAAGCTCCGTCTGGCTGCCACTTCCGCACTGCTTTCGGGCAGGAAGGATGTCGTCGTGGTGTCGTCGGTGTCGTGCATCTACGGTATGGGAAACCCTGCCGACTTCTACAACAACGTGATTGAGGTGAAGAAAGGCAAGATTATAGACCGCAACGTGTTTCTGCGCCGTCTGGTGGACAGCCTGTATGTGCGCAACGACATCGAGCTGAACCGTGGCTGCTTCCGTGTGAAGGGCGATACGGTGGACATCTTTCTGGCATACTCCGACAATCTTCTCAGGGTGATGTTCTGGGACGACGAGATAGATGCTATAGAAGAGATAGACCCCGTGTCGGGACATAAGATGGCTTCGTTTGACGAGTATAAGATTTATCCCGCCAACCTCTTTATGACTACCAAGGAAAGTACCATGCGTGCCATCCATCAGATAGAGGACGACCTCGCAAAGCAGGTGGCGTATTTCGAGGAGATAGGCAAACCCTACGAGGCAAAGCGCATCTACGAGCGTGTCACCTACGACATGGAGATGATTCGCGAGCTGGGACACTGTTCGGGCATAGAAAACTACTCGCGCTATTTCGACGGACGTGAGGCAGGTACACGCCCCTACTGTCTGCTCGACTTCTTCCCCGAAGACTATCTTCTGGTGATAGACGAGAGCCATGTCAGCGTGCCTCAGATACGTGCCATGTACGGAGGCGACAGGGCAAGGAAGAAAAACCTTGTGGAATACGGCTTCCGTCTGCCGGCAGCCATGGACAACCGTCCGCTGAAGTTCGAGGAATTTGAAGAGATGACACGCCAGACAATCTATGTCAGTGCCACTCCTGCCGACTATGAGCTTATTCAGAGCGAAGGTGTGGTGGTAGACCAAGTAATCCGTCCTACAGGACTTCTGGACCCTATAATAGAGGTGCGCCCCAGCGTAAACCAGATAGACGACCTTATGGAAGAGATTCAGCAGAGGATAGATGCAGGCGAGCGCACGCTTGTCACCACACTGACCAAGCGCATGGCAGAAGAGCTGACCGACTATCTTTTGGGCAACGGCATAAAATGTACCTACATCCACAGCGATGTAGACACGCTGGAGAGAGTGAAGATAATGGAAGAGCTGCGCGAAGGAACACACGATGTCCTCGTGGGAGTCAATCTGTTGCGTGAGGGGCTCGACCTCCCCGAAGTGTCACTCGTGGCAATACTCGATGCCGACAAGGAAGGCTTCCTCCGCTCTCACCGTTCGCTCACACAGACTGCCGGACGTGCTGCCCGCAATGTGAACGGCAAGGTGATAATGTATGCCGACAAGATAACCGACAGCATGCAGCAGACCATCGACGAGACCAACCGCCGCCGTGAGAAGCAGTTGGCATACAACCGCGAGCATGGCATCACTCCACAGCAGATAAAGAAGGTACGCCGCCAGGTACTGTTAGACAAGGACAGCGGGCAGCCGTCTTCGCCAAAGGCCTATACCGGCGACGAAGAACAGACACCCGCTGCAGCCGACCCGATTCTGTCGTACATGACGCCCGACCAGCTGAAGCGCAGCATAGAGCGCACACGCAAGCTCATGCAGGAAGCAGCCAAGAACCTCGACTTCATCCAGGCAGCGCAGTATCGCGACGAACTGATAAAGCTGGAGAATATGGCTCTTGCTTCGCAGAAAGACTGACATTTGTTCGTGCTATGTTCGTAAAATATGATATAGGTTGTGTATAAAACATTGAAAAGCCGGCATTGAAGCATACTTGGATTTTTAATCCTACAGTTCAGAAAGGCTCGCCCAGATACTTCACTATCACCTCCACTTCAGGTTTCAGCAGATAACGCCTGCGCTTGTTATATCCCAAGGCAGCCAGTTCGTCAGCAATGTTGGCATCTTCCTTTATCCATCTCGAAAGAAGTTTGGAAGCAGTCTCTTTTGTAGAATCAGGAAAATACATCAGTGCCAGTTCGGCTTTTTTATACGGACGAGAAACGAATACCCTGTCCTGTAAACAATTGTCTATCTTCATAATCATAGAATGTTTTAAATGTTTCATAATACTGTAAAGGTACAAAACTTTTCTCTGAATACCAAAAAATATTAACTTCTAATATACTGGTATATAACCATTTGTACCGTTTTATACAGTTATGTTTGCATACATCCTTCTTTATAAGACAACCCGGCAATGGCCTACAGAAAATCACGCCCTGGCAACAGATGTACTTCTCCAGAAAACGCCTAATTGCTTTCATCAAAACGCCTAGTCGTTTTGTCACGAACGCCTAAGCGTTTTAAATGAAATTTATCAGATGCATTTTTCAATCCACAAAATCAAGCCCATTCAGGCTCAAACAACAATGCCATTCAAGTTCAAACAACAATGTCATTCAGACATCAAGGTCATTTAGGTTCAAGGTTCGCACTAAATCAAGGAGTTTCATACAGTTTCTCACCATACAGGTCGTCCCTCAGTCTCTTCAGCTTTCTATACCTTCCTCCCGTCTTCTCCACTATCCCTGAGTTTTCATATCTCTTCAGCGTCCTCTTCATCGACGACTCGCTGAAGCCATAGCTGATGCCCTTCTCCACAAACTCCGTGAAGGAGAACACCTCGTTGAGGACCTTCAGCACCTTCAGCCTCTGGAAGAAAGTAGCCATCTTCTTGCGCGTATTGTCCTTTACATACACCGTAGAAAGCTGGATGGAATGTTTGAAACACACCAGAGCAATGTCAAGAGCCGTATCGAAATCCTCGTCCGAGCAAGTGTACTCGTTGGTCTTCCACCCAGCCTCCATTATCCTCAGTCCGCACAACACCATAGCTATGCGCATAGTGATAAGTCCGCAACGTGTCACCACCGACTCCATGCTGTCCTCACACTCGGCAGCCACTATATTCAGCAGTTCCGAAAACACCTCCTTGTGCTTGTCCCACTGGCTTCGTGTGAAGTGAATCATCAGCCTTTTCCCCTCTTCATCAAAGAAGTAGTCGCTCAGCCTCTTGTCCACCTCTGCCACCAGAGCATCGGCATCCACATCCCCGTTGCCGTCCAGCGGCGACTGCGATTTCCACACCACAGGCCTGTTGCACACATAAAGCATGAATCGGCTGAACGAGCCGTCGTGAATGTTAGGCACAAACTTCATGAACTGCTCTATAGTACCCGTCAGCAGCACCGACAGCATAGGATTTTCGATAATCACGGGCTGTGCGTCCACCTTATAATACTGTCCTATCACCTCATGATGAAAAGCCATTCTCATTTCCGGCAGATGCTTTCCGTAGTCGGTGCTGAGGGCAGAACTCATGGCATCAATCTCCGAAGTATAGACTATCTGTCCTATACGTTCGGCAGCCTTCATGGCAAGGATGAACTGGCTCTTCGACATATTGGGCGGAGTCTTCAGCTTCACCATAACCGGCTCTTCAGGCTCCAGCGTCAGATCAATCTTCCTGTTCTCCTTGACGGCACGCTTCTTCTCCTGCTCCCATGCAAACGACTTCTCGTCATACGCCCTCTTCTCGATGGCATACCTCTCCATCAGCTTGCGGTCAATCTCCGTACCCAGTCGCATGATGTTGGATACAACTCCCTTTCCCGAGCCCGCACGCGCCAGGACAGCCAGATAAAGATGCGGCGAATACAGCTTGTTGGCATACATGGTGCGCAGATTAGAGAAAATCCCCGACATCATACAGATAGACGAGATAAGCAGCATATCCCTCTCATACTTGTCCTTGCCCAGCACCAGCAGTTTCTCCAGAGTTTCGGGCAGCTTGTCGTACACCCTTTCAGGCACAGTCTTGCAGTTGGCCTCTATCACTGCCTCCTCGTCCATCTCCACGCCGGGACGCTGCGAGGCAGCAAGAAACTTCATCTCCCTTCCAAAGTGCTGAACCTTTGAACCTAAATACACCTTGTTTCCCACGGTGCCATGGTCGTAGCCCCATCTCACGGCCTTATCTATCTCCTTTTCGCCCATTCCGTTGCCCGTACCGAAGCTGCACACATCGGCTATGGCATTGTCCATCTGCCACACATCCAGATTACACCAGCGCAGATACTTGCCCAGAAAGATAAGAGTGCTGTGCCGCGAGCCCTCCACATAAGGATACTTCGAGAAAAACCGTCTCACCACCGTAGCGGCGTCCACACTTTGCCCACTGCCGTTCATGCCGTCCGTCACGTTCTCCATCACGCTCTCCATCACATTCTCCATCACCACAGGTCCTGCCACCTTTATCACCTCCGCATCAGGATTATAGTAGATGCCGGGGTCGTACGACACGATGCTGAGCCTTGCAAAATCCTTGCACTGCATGTCCGCCTTCAGGTCCGTGATTTCCATCAGCCTGTCTGCCACAGCCTCATACACCCGTCTGAAACTGCCCTGCTCCACCTTGCCGATATTCACCACAACCCTCAGTCCGCTGCCCGACACCGTTACAAACAACATCACCACCCACGGGTAAGTCTTCAGCTTTGCCGCAGCATCAGCCATCTGTGCGTCCGTCAGACCGTCAAAATCGAACATGGCAAATCCCGTCATCGAGGTCATCCTTGCAAACGACCTTCCACCTTTGCACTCGCCGGCAAACAGCACAGCCTTCATGTTCCTTTTCAGTTCAGACACTTCATCCTTTCTGCCCTGAGCAGCCAAGGACCTGATTCTCTCTACAGCCTCTCTATAAACACCATTACGGATGTTTTCCACCAGCACTTCTGCACCGATAACTTCAGAGGCTTCCTTGCTAAATAGATTTTTAAATAAGCTAAAAATTTTCATAACCCAACACTTTTGTAATAGTTATGACAACAAAGGAAAAACAAATAATTGACACTTCAAATTGTTAAATTATGACTAATAAAAACAACGTAAAGTCACATATTCAAGCCAATTCATATCGGTTTACGAATTTGCAAATCTTAAAACCACACCGATTAGTCAATACGTAAACATTTTTTAAGACGGTAAATTTATTTTATATTAACATTGTTCGCATTATTTTAATATCTTTACACACGGTATAATTTCATATAGCAATTTTTGCCACTTCATATATCAATATTAATGTAAACCTAAAACCTAATAACTATGTCACAAGGAATGAATGCATTATCAGACACTTTTGCCCAGATGAACCGTATAATATCAAGTATCTACCAGTTTTATGACAACCACACCATAAGCATCAACGTACTGGCATGCCTGAAAAGAATAGTGCACCGTATCGACCATTGCTATAGCGAGCTTGATATGCGCCACAAAAAGATTTTGGCATCAAACAAGAAGGGGACTAATGTCACGGCAGAGAAAATCGCAGCAGAGAAAATTCCGGCAGAGAAAACCTCTGTAAAGGAGAAAAAGACTTTAAGACAGGAAGAGCCTTCGGGGCAGAAATCACATGCTTTAACACAAGAAAAAGGTAATATGAAAGAGAAAAAACAAGAAAAAGAAGGAAAAAATGAAAAAAAAGTTGAAAAACAAAAGCAAAATGTATTAACTTTGCCCGACAATCAGATTCTGCAAATAAAAAAACATGAAACCATGATAATAGCTATTGATTTTGACGGGACTATCGTAGAACACAAGTATCCCGAAATAGGCAGAGAAATTCCTTTTGCTATAGAGACACTGAAAAGACTACAGGCCCACCGCCACAAACTGATACTATGGACAGTGCGCGAGGGACGCCTGCTGGACGAGGCGGTAGACTTCTGCCGCCAGCGCGGACTGGAGTTCTATGCTATCAACAGAGACTACCCCGAAGAAGAAAAAGGTAAGAACAGCCACTTCTCGCGCAAGCTGAAGGCCGACCTCTTCATCGACGACCGCAACCTTGGCGGACTGCCCGACTGGGGTACTATATATAATATGGTGGAAAACAGGCTGAGCTATGAAGACCTGATGAACCAATACGAAACCGAAACCGGAGAGAAGGAGGAAAGCAACAAAGGCTTCCTCAAAAGACTGTTCCGAAAATAAAGAAACATAATACATTATACATTATATAAAAGATGAAAAAGCACTTGATTATTCCGCTGCTCGCATTAGGACTGATGAGCAGCTGTACATCCTACAAGGAAGTACCCTACATGCAGGACATCAGCTCCGTAAACACTTACGGCAAGGTTATCCCCATGTATGATGCCAATATCATGCCTAAAGACCTGCTGAGTATCACAGTCAACACCACCGACCCTAAGGCTGCGGCTCCTTTCAACCTCACGGTGCAGACTCCTCTAAATGCCGCAATGGCAAATATCAATACCACCACCACTCCCTCGCTACAGCAATATCTGGTGAACAACGACGGCGAGATAGACTTCCCTGTGTTAGGCAGCATCAAGGTGGGCGGACTTACCAAAGACCAGGCGGAAGAACTGATACGCGAAAGACTGAAACCATACCTGAAGGAAACGCCTATTGTGACAGTGCGTATGGCCAACTACAAGATTTCGGTATTGGGCGAAGTGGCACGTCCGGGCAGTTTCACTGTAAGCAACGAAAAGGTGAACGTGCTGGAAGCACTTGCCATGGCAGGCGACATGACAGTGTACGGAGTGCGTACCAACGTGAAACTGATACGCGAAGATGCAGAAGGTGTACGCAAGATACACGAACTTGACCTCACCCATAGCGACATCATCCTTTCACCCTACTTCTATCTGAAGCAGAACGACATCATCTATGTCACTCCAAACAAGGCAAAGGCAAAGAGTTCGGACATCGGATCACAGACAGGACTATGGTTCTCTGCCACATCAATACTCGTATCGGTGGCCAGTCTGCTTGTAACAATATTAAAATAAAAAAACATTATAAATGATGACAAACGACAATATCAACCAACAGGATGTTCAGGAAGAAGAAAGCATCAACATCTACGAGATAGTGTTCAAGTATCTGGTCTACTGGCCATGGTTCGCCATAAGCGTAATAGTCTGTCTGGTGTCGGCTTTCGTGTATATCCGCTTTGCATCGCCGGTCTACAACGTATCGTCTGCCGTACTGATTAAGGAAGACGACCCTAAGTCGCAAGCCATGAAAGGAATGGACGGAGCAATGGGAGCCCTTCAGGATATGGGAGGCTTCTCTGTGGCAAGTTCGTTCGACAATGAGGTGGAGATACTCCACTCACGCACACTGATACAGAAGGTGGTGACAGACAACCGCCTGTACATCTCTCACTATCAGGACCGTGCCACAGGCTACGACCCTCTGCTCTACAAGACATCTCCAGTAGAGGTATTCATGTCGCCCGAAGAAGCGGAAAACCTCAATGCAGGAATAACACTGAAAATAGACTACACCACAGAAGGCAAAATATCTGTAGATGCAGAATATTACATCAAGGAAGAAGGAGAGCTGAAGAAACATAATATGTCACAGGATTTCGAACAGCTGCCTGCTGTGATGACAACCCCTGTAGGAGCAATCACATTCAGCCAAAATGCCGACACCTTGCTGACTAAAGAAGACATGAGCCTGAAGGCAGTCATAGTCTCTCCGGTAAATGCAGCAATAGCTTTTGCCGAAAAATTGTCGGTAGAGCCAACATCGAAGACTACTACCATAGCACAAGTTTCATTGCAGACACCTAACACTGCTTTGGGCGAAGACTTCATCAATCTGCTGGTAGGCCAATACAACAGCGATGCCAACGACGAGAAAAACCAGGTGGCACTCCGCACAGCCGAGTTTATAGAAGAACGTATCGGAATAATCAACACCGAACTGGGAAGTGCCGAAACAAAACTGGCAAACTTCAAGCAGCGCAGCGGACTGACCGACCTGAAGGCCAACGCACAGATAGCACTTGAAGAAAACACTGCATACGAAAAGCAGAGACTGGAAAATGCCACACAGATTAGCCTTGTAGGCTTCCTCAAGAACTACATCAACGACCCTGCCAATGCGGGCGAAGTGGTGCCTGCCAATGTAGGACTGAAAGACAACGGACTGTCGGAAGTGATAAACCAGTACAACCTGATGGTGATAGAGATGAAGAACCTTCTCCGCACATCATCCGAGAACAACCCTGCGGTGATAAATCTCAAGACAAGCATCATTGCAATGGAAGGAAGCCTTCGCACCTCGGTAGAGAGCGTATTGAAAGGACTACTCATCACCAAGGCAGACCTCGACCGCAAGGCACGAAGCATAGAGTCACGCATCAGCGATGCCCCTGCCCAGGAAAAGGAATTCATGACCATCTCACGCCAGCAGGAAATCAAGGCACAACTCTACACATTATTGCTTCAGAAACGTGAAGAAAACGCCATCACACTGGCTGCCACTGCCAATAACGGACGAATCATAGAAAAACCACTGGCAGGAGAATTCCCTGTTTCACCTAAGAAACCTATAATAATGCTTGCCGGACTGATATTAGGCTTGGGGTTACCTGTAGCCTTGATATATCTGAGAGACCTATTGAAATATAAGATAGAAAATCGTTCCGATGTAGAAAAGATAACAAATGTAGCAATACTTGCCGAACTACCTGCAACAAAGACACAGGCAGGCAAGGGAGCCATAGTGGTACGCGAAAACCACAACAACCTGATGGAAGAAACATTCCGCGGACTGCGTACCAACCTGTTGTTCATACTCAGCAAGGGACAAAAAGTAATTCTCGTTTCATCATCCCAACCAGGTGAAGGGAAGTCCTTTGTAGCAGGTAACTTGGCTTCCAGCCTTGCTTTCCTTGGCAAAAAGACAGTGATAGTAGGTATGGACATCCGCAAGCCGGGACTAAACAAGGTGTTCAATCTTAGCCGTAAGGCAGTGGGCATCACCAACTTCCTGAGCGACCCTGAGAATGTGAATCTTTTCGACATGATTCAGCCTTCTGACATCAGCGAAAACCTCGACATTCTGCCGGGCGGACCTATACCGCCTAACCCTACCGAACTGGTGACACGCAACGTATTAGAGCAAGCCATAGACAAGCTGAAAGAGAAGTACGACTATGTCATCCTCGACACAGCTCCTATAGGCATGGTGCCCGATACAGCCATCATAGGCAGAGTGGCAGACGCCTGCGTATATGTATGTCGTGCCGACGTAACCCCAAAGGCTGCCTACGAGTTCATCAACGTATTGAAGCGCGAACACCGATTCCCGGTACTTGCCACAGTGATAAACGGCATAGACATGAGCAAGCGCAAGCACAGCTACGGCTATGGCTACGGCAAGAGATACGGCTATGGCAAGGGCTACGGCTATGGCTATGGTTACGGTTTCGACGAGACAGACAAGAAGAAATAACAAAACCTTACAAATATAAGTTGTGATTTTTTTCAGACGGTTGGCATAGAAATGTGCCAACCGTCTTTTTTTTATATGGAAATCGCTACTGAATCTCGCATTATTGTTACAATTTATAAGTATGTATATTTTGATAATGGAATATTATATTCAATTTAAATGATAAGTCATTTAAATTTGAATAACAAAGTGCTTTTTATAGGTTGTCTACTTTTAATTAACTAAATTATTTTGTTTAGTCTAAAAATAATACCGATATTTGCAGTAATAATAAATTTTAGCATAAAAGTGCATTGTTTAATTATTTATGGAGGATATATGTAATAAATCAGAAGAAAATCTTGATTCTTTTCGCCTATTGAAAAGTCATAATAAATTGGATGCATCTATACATTGTGCTTATTATGCGGCATATCTTTTTTCAATATATTCTCTTTGTAAGAACTTTGGATATACGCTAAATAATATTGAAGCAAATACGAGAGGAAAAGATACTCATTTTTATGTAAGGAATGAACTTTCAAATAAAATAGGTGTCAATTCAAGATTGGATAGTAATGATTTTAATAAATACATCAAAGCATTAAAGAAATTAAGAAAATTGGCAGATTATACAAACATCCGAATAACTAATAATCAGGCTGATTTCGCAGAGAAGAATGTAGATAATTTATTCAATTTGATTAATACTAAATATATTTGATTATGGACGCAAAAGATTTTATAAAATCTCAAATAGTAGATTTGATACAGAAGGTAAAAAGCGTATCTGTCAAATATGCTTATGAAGAGTGTACTGATTTCCATATCATTGAAATTTCTCCAGAAGCTATAAGAAGAGGTAGTAATGAATTTATTGATTGGGAATATAATTTGAACAATAAATTCTCGGAATTGTATCCGGAAGAAGATTTATTGATATCTGAACCTTCCTTTTTTAATGATATGAGAAATGTGATTTATACACATAATATTCATATTCAAGATTTTAGAAATAAAGAATTCTTAGAGCCTTCTTTTTCTTCTTTAATAAAAGGATTTGATAATTGTTCTGATAATGATTATTATTGTTTAGCATCATAAGTATTATGGCAAAATTTAGATTTAAGAACTACAAAATAGTAGATGCTTCCATTCATATATCGACAGATAGTATAACTGGTAAAGATATGTCAGTTGATATAAAACCACAAAGTTTTGTGTCTGATAAAGAATTAAACTATAAATTGCAATTTGACATCAATATATCCAACTCTGAAAATCAGTTTTCTGTTTTTGCTAGTATAATTGGTCTTTTTGAGTTTGATTCAGATTTGGATTCTGTTGCTAAAGATAAATTCTTTAAAATAAATGCTCCATCAATTTTATTTCCGTATGTGAGAGCTTATATTTCTACATTGACTTCATTATCAGGGATAACTCCTGTTATTTTACCTACTATTAACATGGTAGAAGTTATGAAGGAATTAGAAGAAAATGTAGATCAAGAAGCAAGTATCCCAAATAGGCATATTGATTAGTATAGCTCTTTCCAAGATTCTTATAATACACTATGCCTACTACCGTCATGAGAAGTCCTTCATAAAGGCTACAGATGTTTGTGTCCATATAAAAGGATATACCATATAATTGGAAGTATACATAAATTTCCTAGCTTTACATAAGAGGAAGTAAGATAATCAAAAGAAAGAAAACAATGAATAACAGAGAAAGAAAAATAACCATACATATAGACAAACTTGGGCCTGTCCACGATTCAATCTTAGAGCTAAAGCCCTTTATGGTCTTCACCGGAGCATCTGGAACAGGAAAGAGCTATGTCTCGCTGCTTATACATTACATATATAGAGTATTCAGCAAAAAGCACGACATAACCGATTTCTTCAAATTCATAGGAGCTTCATTCGACGAACACAAAAAAGTCATATCAAGTGACGAAGAATTTCTTTTTGAGTTCAGCCTTGAACAGTTTGAAGAATGGATAAGCAAATCAGCAATAAAGTATGTAAGTCGCTCTATTGGCAACTTCTCATTCGAAGGAAAAGTTTCAATCAAGTTTCATGGAATACCCGACACATTCAAGTATCATTATAGGAAAGATACGATTGAAGTGGCCGGAGAGATGAAATACTATGATACGATAACAATGAATCAAAGGCTTACAATAAGGCTTCCATACGATTCACCAGAATGGGAATACCTACCATATTCAGCTCTTTTTAAAACCTACATTCAGTCAGCTTATAATATAACCCAAGACAAGACATTCCTTTTACCCCCATCGAGAGGCGGCCTTGTATGCCTCAATGATGAAGGAAGAGCAGCAATCAACAAGTCCTCTGCCGGGATGTATCAGGAATTCATCTTTGATTTCGGCCAGCTGAAGTCGGACGCTCCGGCAGACAGCGACAAGACGGAGGCGTATTCATCACTTAGCAAGGAACTCATCAACGGGAAAATCAATGTCCGCGACAACGAGCTATTCTACGAGCAGGACTTTGGAGAGATACCGATTATCGCCAGTGCCGCCTCAATAAAAGAGCTTGCCCCCTTTGCCATCATGCTCCAGAAAGGTCTGGTAGAACAATATTCCATCATGTTTGAAGAACCCGAGACCAACCTACACCCGGAACTTCAGATAAAGACAGCAGATATAGCGGCAAAGCTATTACAGAAAGGATGCCGTCTGCGAGTCACGACCCATAGCGATTATTTCCTCCGAAGAATAAACGATTTGTTGCGCCTCGACATATTGAAGGAAAGAATGGGAGAAGAAGAGTATAACACCTTTTGCAAGGAACATCATTATACTCCTACCCTCACCATATCAGAAAAAATAACAGGAGCATATTTCTTCAGGAAAGAATCAAAATTCGAGACAAGGATTATCCGTCAGGATGCAGAAGAAGGCGTACCGTTCGACACATTCAAGTCGGTACTGGAAAATCAGCTTACTGACAGTTCATATATTTACGATAAAATCTGTGAAATAAATGAAACATCTGATTGACGAATATAATAAGGTATATCCTAAATATATGGCATCTCAAGTTACTGACCATACTTTTAATGAAATATCCAACGGAAGTAAGCCGAATACTCTTCATAACTTGACAATAAAAGGAATAAATTCATATATTATCCCTAACGATATAATCAAAGATGCTACTTCAATTTATGATAAGGCCGGTTCCCCTGATGTTTTATAGTTCTTTTTTATACAAAAAAAACTTTAACTTTGAACCCATTAATGGTTCTTCCATAAAAACAAAGATTCACAACAGTCATCGCAGGTACGTGTCTTGACCTGAGAGCTGAGAATAGGACTCCACTATTTGTACAGCCGAATCTTACTCACTGCGCATAGTACACTCTATGGCTAGGGAAGGGAGATTATGCCATCACTCCAAAGTTTAATATAAAAAACTCAGTATGACACAAAAAGACATTGAAAGCGAAAGGTGGTATGCCTGTCGCATCTTCCATAACAAAATAGAGTATATAAAGCAACGACTGACAAAAGACGGTATCAGATATTTCATACCAATCCGTCTTGCACAAAAAGAGCAGGAAGAAAACTTTGTCTATAAAGAAGAACCGATAATTCCGTCCTTAATCTTTATAAGGACAACAAAAACAAATCTGCACTCCATAAAGGCAAGCTGTCCGCAAAACATGAGCATATATACCCATCCCGGCACAACAGAAGCAGCCGAAATCCCAGATGATGAGATGGAGATATTCATGTATGTCATCACCAAGGGCTGCGAACAACTGGAGACAATAGATGAAAAATTAGTAAAAGGCAATCATGTGCGCATCACAGGCGGACTCTTTGAAGGAGCAGAAGGCTACATCACCCGTGTACATGGCACAAAACGCTTTGTAGTGATGATAAAAGGCATAGCAGCCGTGGCTACAACATTTATCCCCCGCTGCTTCATAGAGAAGATAGAATGAGTCTGTTGCAATGATATTACAATATTATTACAATGCTTGCAAAATCTGTAAATAAGTGAATAAATACACCTTTATATAAAAATAAATACATACCTTTGTATCGTTTTAATGGAATAATCTGTAAAACAAGGATTCACAGCAGTCATCGCGGGTACGTGTCTTGACCTGAGAGCTGAGAATAGGACTCCCCTATCAGTACAGCCGAATCCTACCTTGCTTCGCATGACGATACCATGACGGGGGAAGAGAGATTGTACCATTTCGGCATAAAGACATTCATCATTGAATAGAATAGATGATAACAATATAAAGAACTATAATATTTTGTTTTATAAATACTATCAGTATGGTTTTTGATAGAATTGAAATAGAAAATTTTAGAGGAATCAGGCATTTGGTATTAGATAGCGTCAAACAAATTAACTTGCTTGTAGGCAAGAACAATTGTGGAAAATCCTCCATACTTGATGCAATCTTTCTATTATCCGGTTTCTCAAATCCGCTCTTAAATCTCAGGATCAATCAGTTCAGAGATTATGACAAGTTTGAAGAGGAAGACCTTCTCTTGAACTTTTATCAAATGAGAGCAGATAATCCTATCCATATATATGGTGACTTGACTGATGGAAACAAAAGGGAATTGAAAATATCACCTATTGTTTCCGAATCACAGTATGTCATTTCAAAAGACAATCTATCCACTCAATCCTTGTCAAACAAAGAAGCAAATATCAGTAGAGGACTGAGCATGAATTTCAGCAATGTCAAGGCTGATGGAACTAGAAAAAGTAACAGTTCTGCTATCATAATAAACAGTCAACAAAATGACGAGATTAAAATACGGCCTCCTAAAGACTACAATGAAACGATGACTGGGGTATATATCAATTCAAAATTTACCTTTAATATTGCTGTAGATAATTTGACGAGCATCATACAGGACAAGCAAGAAAAGGTTATTGTTGATATATTAAAACAGATAGACCCGAAGATAAGATCCATTTCCGTATTGAAGTCAGGGGTAAATGTAGATATCGGGCTATCCAGACTTGTTCCCATAAATATGCTTGGAGACGGTATAAGAAAAATGGTGGCGATAATCACTTCATTATATGATTGTAAAGGTGGTGTGATTTTCATTGACGAAATAGACAACGGACTACATTATTCGTCTCTGTCTTCATTATGGAAAGCTATTATAAAAACAGCAGAATTGCTGGATATCCAAGTATTCGCTACTACTCATAATATAGAGTCTTTACAGGCTTTAAATAAAGTATTGAGCAATGATTACACTGAGTCTAAAGATCACATCATGTGCTATTCATTACGACACATGAATACTGACGAACTGAAAGCATATAACTATCCGTATGATAAATTCAACTATGTTATTAATCAAGAGATAGAAATACGATGACCAGAATATTTGTAGAAGGACGGGATGCTGATTTCATTGAGAAATATCTACTTTCCCTTATAGGAAACAATACCGGGAGATGGGAAATTATCTCAACTAATGGATATAGCAATCTTGCCAAGCTTGACCAGCAATTCCAAGAAAACAGTGACAATGGTGGAATCAATCTGATTATTTTTGATGCCGACTTTCCGGAAACAAAAGGTGGATTTACAACTCGGAAGAAATACCTTGAAGAAAAGATGAACGAATTGTCAATCTCTGGTGAAATATTCCTATTCCCTAACAATAAAGACGATGGAGATTTTGAATTAATGTTGGAGCATATCATTAACGAAGAGCACCGATGTCTTTTAGATTGTTTTGAAGGGTATGAAAAGTGTGTTGGAGGACATCGTGACGAACAAGGGAATACCAAATACCTTACTCCGAACAGAAAAGCCAAGATTTATGCTTATGTAGAGTCTTTCAAAAAGTCAAGAAAAGAAAGGGAAAAATTCAAAAACAGGAAAGAGTTTTTTTTCGACAATCCTAATTATTGGGATTTAAATGCTGAATATTTGAATCCACTGAAGGCTTTCATTCTGAAAAGTATAAACGATTAAACAAATATTATAAAAGGTAATCGTGTACGCATCATAGGCGGACTATTTAAAGGAGCGGAAGGATATATCGCACGCATACATGGCACCAAGCGCTTTGTTGTGACAATAAAAGGTGTGACAGCCGTGGCTACGACCTTTATTCCAAGCTGCTTCATAGAGAAGATAGACTGATCGGATTCATTTTAGTATATTCACAAAATTTAATTGATGCTTGATTTATATATTTAAAAATTATTTACCTACAGTTAAGTTCCTCATAGTTAACAAACACAAGTTTAATAATTTATTACACAAATCTGTGACTTGCTAGGATTTTACGAAAAATATAATTTAATTTCACTATGTCAAAATCAAATAATTCACGTATTGCGAAAAATACATTATTTTTATACTTTCGCATGCTACTAATAATGATAGTTACCCTTTATACTTCTAGAGTAATCTTACAAGTACTTGGAGCAACGGATTTTGGTATTTATAATGTAGTAGGTGGAGTAGTTACTATGCTTGCTTTCTTTAATAGTTCGTTAAGTACTGCGACACAACGATATTTAAATTTTGAAATGGGCAAGGGAAATGAAAATAATTTACAGAAGATCTTTTCTATGTCTTTTATAGGATTTTGTATAATCGCAGTAATCACCGTAATATTAGCAGAAACATTAGGTTTATGGTTTGTATATAATAAATTAACAATACCAACAGAAAGAATGAATGCAGCAATAATGGTATATCATTTTTCTGTAATGACATTTGTAGTATCAATTTTAATGATACCTTACAATGCGACAATTATCGCCAGGGAAAAAATGTCTATTTATGCTTACATATCCATCATTGAAGTAATATTAAAATTATTATTAGTTTTCTTATTACAAGAACTTTCTTATGATAAACTTGTTATATATGGTTTAATGATGTTTTTTGTTTCTTGTTCTATTGTTTTTTTTTACAGATACTATTGTTTGAAAAATTTTTATGAGTGTAAACTTTTATGGATATGGGATAAAAATTTATTGAAAGGATTATTTTCTTTTTCAGGTTGGATGCTGTCTGGTACCATCACAAATATGCTAAGTACTCAAGGAATTAATATATTAATTAATATGTACTTTGGTCCTACAATGAATGCAGCAAGAGCTATTGCTATGCAAGTTAATGGAGCTGTTAGTTCATTTTCTGCTAATTTTATGACTGCGGTTCGTCCGCAAATTATTAAATCATATGCAGAAGGAGATTTAATATATATGTATAAATTAGTATTCAGTGCTTCAAAAATTTCATTTTTCCTTTTATTTATATTTATATTACCAATATTACAAAACACAGATGAAATTTTATCTCTATGGCTAAAAGATGTTCCTTCTTTTGCTATTCTCTTTACGAAGTTAATATTAGTTGATTTACTAATAAATTCAGCTTATGGTCCTATTGCATATGTATCACAAGCTTCAGGTAAAATAAGAGATTATCAGTTAGTAATATCCATATGTTTCTTGTCAATTCTGATATTTTCATGGATTGCATATAAATTAGGGTATTCTGTAGAAACTTCCTTTTACATTGCAATAATTATTGATATTATAGGTCTATTTTTAAGGTTACTTGTTTTATCACATATTAGTAATTTTCCTGTATACTCTTATTTTATAAAAGTAATATTCCCTGTGTTATGTGTTTTTGGAGTTTCATTAAGCATGCTTCATATAGTATTCCTTAATTTCTTCATAAATGGAATAATTGGACTCTTTTTAAGAAGTTTATTATGTTTTACTATTTCAATATGTAGTATTTTATTTATAGGTCTTAATCAGAATGAAAAACGACTACTAATTAAAGGATTTTCAAATATTTTTAATCGAATAAAATTATGATAAAAATTAGTCAACCAGAAGTTATAATTAAAGACTCTAAAGCTATTTTACAAAATTTCATAACTATCAACGATAATATATCATTATTATGGTTTAGCGTAGATGAAAAATATAAGGATTATCTATGTTATGAACGAAGTGATGCCTATGTAATAGCAATATTAAATTATGCTATGAGAAATAATCATGATATTGAATGTGAAGTACCAATTTCTGAAGATCTTTACTACAACATCGATAAATATCTAATAGATGCTTTATGTAAATATAATAAGAATTTCTATCGTACTAAAATAAACGCTCCTGTTGCATCAGTTAATTTACCTAATGCTGGAGCAGTAGGAACTGGCATTTCATGTGGTGTTGATTCTTTACATGCATTAGCATCACAAACAAACTTGAAATTTAAAAGACATAATATAACTCATTTATGTTTTAATAACGTAGGAAGTCATGGAGAAGGTAAAAAAGCAGAACAATTATTTGCTGCAAGAATAGAGAATCCGAAAAAATTTGCAGAAGAGTATGGATACGATTTTATATTAAGCAATTCCAATTTAATGGAGGTTATTCCTCAAAATCATTACAAAACGCATACCTATTCAAGCATGTTTCCTGTTTATTGTTTGCAAAAATTATACCATATTTATTATTATGCTTCAGCAGGATACTCTTACAAAGATTTTCATTTGGAGGATATTCCAATTGATTGTTGTGGTAGTTATGAAATGCTATCATTACCTATATTTTCAACACATCAGCTTAGAATTTATTCCGAAGGCGAAGGTCTGGATAGAATGGATAAACTAAAAGATATAGTTAAATTTCCCCCATCTTATAAATACTTAAACGTATGCTTAGAAGAAGGAGATAATTGTGGAAAATGTGAAAAATGTATAAGAACTATGTTAGGACTTTATGCATTAGGAAAGTTGGATTTATATGAGCAAGTATTTGATGTGGAATATTTTAAATTACATAAACGATGGTATTTTAAAAAATTAATATATTATCGTTTTATAGGTAAACATGATTATATTGAAATATATAAAAGTCTCAAACATGAGATTAATTTATGTTGTTATATTAGTTCAATACCAACCATAGTAGTAAGAATAATTGCATCACATATTCATAATGAAGTCATTAGGGCTTTTTTAAAAAAAATTTTTCACAAAATTGTTTCATAATTATATATTTACAGAATGGAACGTAATTATTTTTTTGATTTTATTCGAGGAATAGCTATAATAATGGTAATAGCTATTCATACTTATACAAATTCTGACTTAAATAATTTACAGGGAGAAATATATACTATTATTAGACAAATTTTTAATTGTGCAGTTCCTATATTTTTTGCAATATCAGGTTATTTTCTTGCATCGAAGAATTTATATGATAAAGATCATTTACTTGATTTTTGGAGATTACAAATACCTAAAGTTTATACTCCAGTATTATTTTGGTCATTTCCATTTTTAATATTAGATTTAATAAAATGTAAGTCATTAAGTTGTCTTTTTTTAGGTATCATAAAATACTTTACATGTAGTTATAGTATTTATTATTTTATAGCGGTTATCATTCAATTTTATATTTTATTACCTTTACTATTAAAGTTAAGAAATAATATTACTAAATTAATTATATTAGCATTTTTAATATCATTTATATCAGTATTTGTATCAATTTATTATATTCAAGTGAACGGATTGGATATTCCACTTATTATACTTGCTGGTCATGCGGATTTTTGGATCATATTTTTTATAATTGGAATATTCTTACGTTATAGTAGTAGAAACTATTCATTGATATACCCTATATTTTTTGTTTTTTTTACTCTAGGTTTACAATATGTTGAATGTAGCTATTTGTATGGTTTTCATGGTGGAGGGTTTGGCGTAAAGCCATCTTCATTTTTATTTTCATTATCAATGATATTTTTATTGTTTAATAAAAGATTAGAAAATTATTATAATGAAAGAAGTAAATTAATACTACTCATAAGAAAAATTGGAAATTTATCTTTTGGTATATACTTAACTCATTGTTTTTTTATCTCTATCATCCATAATATACCATTTAAATTTTCATGGTTTGTTGAATGGCTTATAATATTATCTATTTCATTTGTCTTTGTTAAGATAGGAAACTATATTTTTCCAAAGAAAATTAATAAATTTATAGGATTCTGTTAATATTTATGATACTACTAAAAAATAAACAAGATTGTTGTGGGTGTAGTGCTTGCCAACAACGATGCCCCAAACAGTGCATTACAATGCAAGAGGATAAAGAAGGTTTTCTGTATCCACATATAAATTCAGAACTTTGTATTGATTGTGGTATTTGCGAGAAAGTTTGTCCTGTAATCAATCAAGAGAAGCCAAGAGAACCTATAAATGTTTATGCTGCCAAAAATCAAAATGAGCAGATACGAATGCAAAGTTCTTCTGGAGGTATTTTTTCTATGATAGCAGAAAGAGTCATTATTGAAGGTGGGGTTATTTTTGGTGCTCGATGGAATCCTGAATGGGAAGTTGTTCATGATTATACAGAAAATACAGAAAACCTTTCAGCTTTTAGAAGTTCAAAGTATTTACAAAGTAAAATTGGAAATACCTTTAAACAAGCAGAATTATTCCTAAAACAAGGTCGTATAGTTTTATTTACAGGAACTCCTTGTCAAATTGCAGGACTAAAAAAATTCTTACGAAAAGAATACGATAATCTTTTAACAGTAGAAGTCTTTTGTCATAGTGTACCTAGTCCACAGATATGGAAAATTTACTTAAATGAATTGTTACACAATATAAAATGGAAAAAAAATGATATAGTTTCAATTAATTTTCGATATAAAGAAATTAGTTGGAAAAACTACCATTTCTTCATGCTAAATAAAAACGGAAATATTTTTAAAGAGAGTTCTTATAAAAATCTGTTTATTCAGGGATTTCTGAAAGATTTATATACACGTCCATCTTGCAATTCATGCCCTGCAAAATGTTTAAAAAGCGGTAGTGATATCTCAATCGGTGATTATTGGGGTATACAAAGCATAATGCCGGAAATTGATGATGATAAAGGAATTTCTGCAGTTATAGTTAATACTCATAAAGGACAAGAATTTTTAGAAAAGATAGAGGTCGAACATTATTTAATGGATTATAAAAATCTTTGTAAATATAATCCTGCAATTATAAAATCACTTTCATACAATCAAAATTTAAGAAATAAGTTTTATGATAACAAAGATATTCCTTTTTTTATTCGTATAAATCATTTATGTAGAGTTTCTATAATTTCAAAAATAAGATCAAAAGTAATTTTTATTATAAATAATCTACTTTGTAAAAAATAATTTTAACAATGAAAATTTGTATTCTTACACAACCTTTGTTTACAAACTATGGAGGGTTATTACAAGCTTTTGCTTTGCAAACAGTATTAAAAAGGATGGGACATGAAGTCAGGACTGAAGATAGAAAGCCAAACAACATCAATAGAAATTTCAATATATATATCAAATGTATTATAAAACGAATATTAAGTTTTATTCCATTTCAGAAACGATTTTATAATTTGCCTTCTATTACAGAAGAACAACGTTTGTATATTCGTCAAAATACAGACCTATTTATAAAAAAGTATATTACAACAACAGAGCCTATTCATACAACAGATAAAATACAATTTGAGAAATACGGTTTTGATGCCTATGTGGTAGGAAGTGATCAAGTTTGGCGTCCTGTATATTCATATGGACTAGAAAATTATTTTTTAGATTTTACTATAGGGAAAAAAGTAAAACGCATTGCATATGCAGCTTCTTTTGGCGTAGATGATTGGGAATTCTCACTAAAACAGACTAAAAGATGTTCAAATTTAGCCAAAAATTTTGATTTAGTCACAGTACGTGAATATTCTGGAATAGAATTGTGTAAGAAATATCTTGGTGTTATGGCTGAACATGTTTTAGATCCGACTATGTTGTTGAATAAAGAAGATTATGAATCTATTGTTATCAGTGAAAACGAAAAAGAAAGTCCTGGTAATTTATTTTGTTATATTTTGGATGATGATTATGAAAAGCAAAATATAATCAAAACAATTTCTAGATCGTGCAATTTAACACCATTTAAGGTAATGCCTAATCTTCCATTTACATCTATTAATGCTTACAAACATCTAGATGATTGTATTTTTCCACGTGTCACACAATGGCTCCGTGCCTTTATGGATGCCAAAATGGTGATTACTGATAGTTTCCATGGATGTGTATTCAGTATTATTTTTAATAAACCATTTTGGGTAATTGGAAATAAAGAAAGAGGTATGGCTCGTTTTAATAGTTTATTAACTATATTTGGATTAGAGTCTAGATTATTATCTCCTAAAAAAATCGAATTTAATGATTTTAGTTCCTATATTGATTGGGATCAAGTCAATATAAAAAGAAAAGAATGGCAAGAGAAATCTTATAAGCTTTTATTTAATTCTTTAATTGAGTAACACTAAGTGTTATCTTTACTATATAAAATGTAAGGCTCAACATATATTCGAGATAATCTGCGGGGAAAACACTATGAATCATTTAAAGGAGTAAATAATATTCCGTTACAAATGCTATACTCATTGCAAGCAATAAATAAGTTATTGATTAATGTTCATTGACCCAAAAGCATAATGGTCTGAGAAATATATTATGTCACTGTTAAATATCTTATCAGTACTCGGACCATAGCTTTTACTAAAATTATAAAGAATTAAACATTGGAAGACAATAAAAGGGGGAACATGATGCAAAATGATATCCGAGATATAATTTACAATAAAATTGTATATGATACAAGTATTATTACAAACATACCATCTTACAATATATTCAAGCTTTTCCGCTTCTTTAACAAACATATATTAGTTTCGCATCATCTTTTGGACATGGATGGAACAAAGTTCCTGAAATTAGAGAGAGGAGAAGAACATAACTTTACGATAAACTTGCAAATTCCAAAGGTAACCGGATACAGTTTTTTTTTAATAAGGATCTACTCTTTAAAGAGTTTTTGAATAGTCGTCTATAATAATACTATATCATTATATATTTACTTATATTAATTTTAGTATAAAATACTATTAAAGTTTAATATTCATATATTTTTTGATAATATGGAATTTACATACATTATATATTTTTCTTTAGTATTGATTTGTTTTATATTCTCAAGACTTGAAACAAAATTCAATTCCAAGTCTGATTACTTTATTGGCAAATATGGATTATTAATGATTATAACTTATGCAATTGTAATTGGTTTAAAATATTCTGAAGGAGATGATTTTCAAGCTTATTTATTACATTATGAGAATATTTATTATGGTAATGAAGTGGGTACTTATTTTGAAGAAGGTTACCTTATTTTTTGTAGAATATTATCAAAATTAAGAATATCTCCTCCACTATTTTTTATATGTTTATCATGCATCAATATAACTGCTATATATTATTCAGTTAAACTAGTTAATATAAATATATTACCTTTTGCTGTCATATTATTTATTATGTCTGATTATGGAATGGGATTGTCAACTAACATTTATAGAAATTATCTTGCTTTCTCAATTCTTACTATGTCTTTTGTATTTATTATTAAAAAGAAATTTTTATGGTTTATTCTTGTTATTTTTATAGCATCTAGTTTTCATACATCATCATTATTAGCTATGCCAATTTATTTCTTACACAATAAGGATATTATTAAGAAACGAAATTTGCCTATGTGTATATTATTCTTTTGTATTATATATATAATAGGTCCATATCTAATGTCTTCCCTATGGGGTGGAATTTCCATTATAGGCAATATAATAGGTTATGGCAATAGAATACAACAGTTTGATATTAACAGACTATCTATAGAATTAGGATCAGGAGGTGGTATTTTTTTACGTTTTATATTTTTATTATTGCTAATTTTCTATCATCCTAAATTAAAAAAGTTCTATAATAGTTATTATCTATTGTTTTTTAATTGCTATTTAATTGGTTCTTTCTTAAAACCAATATTTATGTTAAATCTTAATTTATTTAGAGGTATAACATTTCTGCTTTATTTTGAATATATAGTTATATCAGCATTGCTATATTATTTATGTAGAGTTGAAAAAAGAATAATTTTAATGTTGTTTATTCTTAGTATAATTATCTTTTCATTTTTTATGTCTATATACTATTCTTCAAATTGGATGTCACCTTATGTTTTATTTAAATAAGATTTTATGAAAAAAGTTTCTATAATTATGCCAGTATATAACGCTTCTAAATATTTAGAAGCGTCAGTATATTCTGTATTGAACCAAAACTATTCCAATATTGAGTTATTGGTAATAGATGATTCTTCTACTGATGATAGTCTCTCTATTTTAAATAGAATTAGTACTCATGATAATAGATGCAAGGTTATTGCTTTATCTAAAAATGGAGGGCAATCAAGAGCTCGAAATGAAGGCTTTAAATATGCTTCAGGGGATTTTATTTACTACATGGATAGTGATGATATTTTGCCTATTGATGCTATTACATTAATGGTTGTACAAATGGATGAAGATACAGATTTAGTAATAGGCGATTGTATAACAAAAGGAGTTGATAATGTGAAATTGTATTCTTTAAAGTTTGATAATAATATTAATCTATACAATCATTACCATATTGAAGAATCTTTTGCAGACGGCAAATGGAATAGTGCTCCCTGGGCTAAATTAATTAGAAAAGAGTTTCTAAAATCAAATAATATTGATTTTTTTGAGGGGATTGTAATGGAAGATGAACTTTGGAATTTTAAAGTTGCTTATTATGCAAAAAAAATAAAGATTATAAAGAATATTGTTTATGAATATTATATAAGAGAGAATTCAACAATGTCTCAAGGAGTGCAGAACAAGCATATTTCAAGCATGATAATTATTGTAAATGAAATGGCTTGTTTTTTAAAAAACAAAAAAGATAATGTATTAACCAAAAGTTTGGTAACTATGGCTTTTAGACTAGTAGCCTCTTTGAATAAAAAGCCTAATAATGATATAAAAACAAAAGCTATATATAAAAAAATATCATATTGTATGAAAGGATATGTTTTTAATAAAAATATGTTTTCTTCATTTAAAATATTCTGTAAGTCCTTGTTGTTCTTATTACCTGTTTCAACATGGAATACTTATATCAAAATATTAAATAAAAGATTATGAAAGCTTTAATAGTAGTTCCTGGATTAAAAAGATTTCTTCCATATATAAAGATATATGAGCAAATATTATCAAATTATTCAATTGAATATAATATTGTAGAATGGAACAGAAATTCTGAAGAATATTTAGAATCAATGAATCCTTTTGTATATTATAGTAAAAACTCATATGTTAAAAACGTTTTTAAACGGGGTTTGCTATATATAGGTTATATTTCATTTGTTAAAAACATAATCAAAAATAATAAATATGATTTTCTTATCATAGCAACTCTAGCGCCATCTGTTGCTCTATATCCATTTATATATAAATATAAGAAGAATTATATAGTTGATATAAGAGACTATAGTATATTAATCGATTATATAAAACCTTTTGTTAAAAAAGTTTTGAATGATGCTGCATTTACAATTATTTCGTCAAGAGGTTTTAAAAAATGGATTCCTTCAGAAACTAATTATATAATGCATAACATAAGTAATTTAAATAATGTAATTGCAGCAAATAATTACTATTATAATCCAATAATTATAGGAACAATTGGTTTCCTAAGAGATTATGATGAAAATATGAAAGTCATAAGTTCTATTTCTAATAAAAACGATTTTAAATTAATTTTTGCGGGTACAGGTCAGTCTTTAAAGAAATTGCAAGATTATACTTCTTATATAAAAGCAAATAATGTATTATTTACAGGTGAATATAAAAAAGAAGAAGAGGCTAATTTGTATAAACGTGTACATATAGTTAATATAATGATGCCACGAGGAAAATCTTCAGATTCCTTAGTTTCAAATCGCTTTGTAAATTCTTTAACTTTTTATAGACCTGTTATAGTAACAGAGGGAAGTTATCAAGCAGAATTAGTAAATAAATATAAATTAGGTATAGTAGTGAATGACTATACAAAATTACCTTTTCAAATTATAGATTATTTTAAAACATTTAATTATAATGAATTTATAGAATCTTGTGATAGTCTCTTGACATCTTGGAAAGAAGAACAGTCTGATACCATAAATAAAATAAAATTATGGATAGAATCTATCAAAAAGTAATACTTCTTAGTATATTAGCATTAAATACCTGTATGTCATTTTCTCATACCTTCATGCTAAACTAAAAAATTATAAGATTATGTCTAGAGAAAAAGGCTTTTAAAAACTATAGTCCATTACGAGGTGTAAGCATCCAAAATTGGCGTATTGACAAGTATTGCTCTTTCCCATACCTTCGTGCTAAACTTAAAACTTTAAAGATTATGTTTAGCGAAAAAGACTTTGAAAGGCTGTGGTTCCTCTACAAAACCGAGGGCGAACCCAAAGGAGTTTCCATCAACTCATTCTGTATTGGCAACAATATTCCATACAGTAAGCAGTCAAAAATTGGCTCATAATTTAAACCTCTATCTTCGCTGCGAACAAAAATTTTAGAATTTATGTATAGCAGTGAAGATCTTGAAAGGTTTTACTTTCAGTACCAGACCGAGGCTTTGCCTCATGGAGAATCTCTCCAATCGTTTTGTGTTAAGAACAAAGTTCCTTATAACATCTTTCAGAAATGGTTTAAGGATACTCGGAAAAAAGTAGTTGAAGTCCAGATTGATGGTGTTCCAAAACTTGGTCATGAGGAAAAAACTAAGACTAGTGACCAACCTCAACCGGTATCACAAAGCAGCAATGCTCAACCTGTCCGTATTTGGGTTGACCTTCGTATCAGCAATGGATTACATTTGTCCCAAAAGAATTTAAGCTATCAGGATTTAGTTCGTATGGTAGAGAAACTGGAGGGCTTATGCTGAGTGTTACCGGTCTGAATCATTTTTATTATGTCCGTGATTTCACCGATATGCGTTGTAAGCACAGCCGTGTGTTGTCTATCATTCGTGAACGGCTTCACCGGGAACCCAGAGATGGGGATGTCTTTATAATCATGTCGCGCAATCGCAGAATAGTCCGTATGTTTTCATTTGATAATCGTTCATATAGTCTGTTTGAAAAGAAGTTTGTTGCCGGTTATCAGTTCATGAAAGTGGAGCGAAACGGGGCAGATACTGTTTATCGGATAGACTGGAAAGATGTGGTTCTGATTCTTGAAACCCGGTAGTTAAAATATTAAAGATCAGATAATTTACTCGTTTTCACATTTGTAGTTTTGCGATTATTTTATTACCTTTAATGCTGTAAATCAAAGGCTTAAGTATGATCGAGCTGCAAGATATAATTAAAACAAAACGAGAGTTGTTGAGTCGGGAAACCTACTCACGCAACCCTATAAATTATAGTGCAGGTATGGCAGAGGATCAGAAAGACCGATACATACAATACCTTGCTGAGCAAAATCAGGAACTCAGGTTGACAGGTGATGCCATGAAGCTTGTTTTAGAGGATTTTATGGCTCAGATGAAAGAACTGAAGTCTCAGATGTCATCCATGCAATCGAAACATGTTGACCTTGAGAATCGGTTGTCAGAAGAGCATAAACTTCGCAAATCGGCTGAACGTAAGATAAAATCACTTCAGGAAAGACTTGATTATGCCAATCAGGAACGTTTTGGTGATAGACGTCAAAAGATACAATCTAAAGCTAAAACAAGTGATTCAGACCGCCGGAAGGAGAAGGATGATTATGATGGAACCGATGATACGCTTCGCACGGATTCGGTTGGTCATGTTCCATCCCAAGAGTTAAAAGAGCCTTCCGGGAAAGACCGTGACTTGTCCAATCGCCCTGACGGTTATAAAACGATGGGGGTAGCCGGAGAGGCGACAGAGCATCCTTCTGATTTGACAAAGGTTCCCGGTCGGATCATTGAAAGGAGAATGGTACGGGTGTTCAGTTTCCGTACTTTCCTTACGGAAGAATGTTTTGAGATGGTTCATTATACAGAGCCTGGTAAAAAGCCGAAGTGGGGCTATTTCCCTTCTGAAGGCCATCCGGATGTAGTAACCAGTTTTGAAGGCACTAGGGTCACTCCTGAATTTCTGCAGGCTATCGCCTACGAAGTTTATGTAAAGAATGTGACTTTTGGTCTTCTTCACCAATGGCTGACAGATATGGGCATGACCATTTCTAAAAACACGTTGCGCAACTGGCTTAAGAAAGGTAAGACATACCTGGACGAACTGGTCTGTGTATTGAAGTCTATAGCTTTGGAAAAAGATTCGATAGTGAACTGCGACGAGACCTGGTGTAAAGTGCGTAAATATGATCACTATAAGAAGTGCTACATTTGGGTTCTGGTCAACAAGGCCCGGAAAACAGCCATTTTCTTCTATGAGAATGGCTCGCGTGGTCGTGATGTACTTACAGACTTTTTGGGTGATGCAGAATTGAAGAGTATAGAAGGAACAGTAAGGAAACGACGGAAATCATCGGTAAGATAAGGACGGAGCTTTATGATCTGCTGGCAAATCCGGATGAGAGCCGAAGCGAACTTATGGACAAGGCCCTTAACTATCTGAAGAATTTCTGGAACCAGATCTTCGCCTACAGAAATGACGGAGAATACTCCATAGACAATATGGCGGCGGAAAGGGCGATAAGACCGATTACTGTACAACGAAAGAACAGCCTGTTCTTCGGAAGTGTGAAGGGTATACAGAACTCCGCAATCTATAATACCTTCATAGAAACCTGCAAACAGGCGGGAGTCTCCTTCAGGGATTACTTCTGCAGGCTGCTCAGGGAATTAAAAAAGGGAAGAACGGATTACGAAAACCTTCTTCCCATGACAATATGCAAATAATAATCGTTAAATTTGTGGACTCTTTTTTAGACGGGTGCCGGCTGGCACCCGTCTAAAAGGGGGTACCCTAAAATTGGAAGTTTACCTGAAAAGGAGTACCATATAATTGTATACTTTTAAATCCATATCAAATAAATATACTTAATAAAGCTATTTATTATACCAAATTTTAATATATAATTATTTTAATTATGAAGATAGTAAACATAATTGGCGGATTAGGAAACCAAATGTTTCAATACGCTTTTGCACTAAGCTTACAAGAAAAATTTCCTAACGAACAAATATTAATAGATACATCACATTATCATTATATATTTTTAAAGAAGTGGAAAACTTCCAACTTACATAATGGATATGAAATAGACAAACTTTTTCCCAATGCATCAATACCAAAAGCAAAAGCATTGCAATTAATGAAAGTTACATGGTATATGCCCAACTATTGGCTTAGTAGGATTATACGAAAAATCCTTCCGAAAAGGAAAACAGAATATATTCAAACTCCTTTTAATGACACAACATTTGACGAAGTTGCTTATAAACAAGAAGGAGATTGTTATTATGAAGGATATTGGCAAGCCATAAGCTATTATCTACCAATAATAAATAGGATTCAAGAAGTTTTCAAACACCCTAAGCCAGATAAAATAAATGCACAATATATAAATAAAATTTCAACAGAAAATAGTGTAGGAATACATATCCGTAGAGGTGATTATCTCAATTTTGCTGCATATAAAGATATATGCAATTTAGAATATTATAAAAAAGGAATATCAGAGATTCTTAAAGATGGAGAAAAACATATTTTTTACATTTTTTCAAATGACTTAAAATGGTGTAAAGAAAATATTTGCCCCTTATTAGGTGAAAATCCATTTGTGATGGTAACAGAGAATACTGGGGAAAAAAGCTGTTGGGATATGTTTTTAATGACCTATTGCAAAGATTTAATAATAGCCAATAGTTCATTCAGTTGGTGGGGCGCATTCCTTAATAATCGACAAGGACGGATTATAGCCTCAAAAAAATGGAATAACAATAAATCTAATTTAGATTTTTGGGGATCAGATTGGATAAAGCTATAACATATCATAGAAAATAATTATTTATGGAAAATTTCTCAGTTTTACTTTCCTTATATTGCAAAGAAACAGATTCCTTTTTAAGAGAAAGTCTTGATAGTGTCTTCAATCAAACAATAATACCTAATGAAGTCATCCTTGTGGAAGATGGACCTCTTACCCCTGAACTATATACTACCGTCAAAGCATATGTAGATAAATATCCACAAATAAAAGTTGTTCCATTGGAAAAGAATGGTGGATTAGGAGCTGCATTAAATGAAGGACTTAAGCATTGTACTAATGAACTTGTCGCTCGAATGGATACAGATGATATTTGTAAGCCTAATAGGTTTGCAAAACAAATTGACTACATGCAACAACACCCAGACATTGATGTATGTGGATGTTGGATTGATGAATTTATAGATTCAACTACAAATGTTGTTTCAACAAGAAAGCTTCCTGAAAATCATGATGAAATTTTTCAATTTGGAAAATCAAGAAATCCAATTAATCATCCAGCTGTAATGTTTAGGAAACATGCCGTTCTATCTGTTAATAGTTATCAAACATTTTATTTATTTGAAGACTACTATTTATGGGCGAGAATGTTAGTAAAAGGACTAAAGTTTCACAATATACAGGAATCACTGCTTTTTTTTAGAACATCTGCTGATATGTTCAAAAGAAGAGGAGGATTTAAATATGCATGTACAGAAGCTTCTTTCCAATGGGCTTTATATAAAATAGGCTATATAAATCTATTATATGCTTGTAAAAATATAGGTATCAGATTTTTTATACGCATTATTCCAAATAGGTTAAGAGAGCTTATTTACAAAAAACTAATAAGAAAATAAATTATAAATTTATGAGCATAGAAAATTTAATTCAAAAAGAGAACAAAAATGACGGTTCTCAAATGCATCTGTATTATAACCCGATGCTTGATACATGGGCTGCTTATGGCTATTCAGCCTATGCACTACGTGTTCACGTAAAATCTCATGGTTATGATAATCTGGAAGGGTATTCATCAGAACTTCAGAAGCCTTGCATGATGACAAGTAATGAAGTGATGAAAATGATGAGACATGAATTGACTATTGCAGAAGAAATTCATGACGAGTATATTCATTTGTCAATGACTAAGAAAATAGATATGAAAGAGTATCTAAGATGGCTGGATAAACTACAGACTGAGAATAAAAATAAAGAAGGTCTTATAGTTGAGACAAGAGTCAGCAAATTTGTCCCAAAAGGAGTTTTCATCCCTGACCAGATGTCGGCTTTCTCGCGTAATACAAAACGTATTGGAGACTGTATTGCTGCTCTGTGTGCATTGATATTCTTCTCACCTCTTATTTTGCTTTGCTATATTTTGGTGAAAAAGGAAGATGGTGGTCCTGCAATTTTCAAACAGGAACGTATCGGTCGTTTTGGAAGACCTTTCCACATCTATAAATTCCGTTCTATGCGTCTGGATGCTGAAAAATTCGGTCCTCAGTTGAGCCATAGCGGAGGGGATGATGATCCTCGTCTTACTAAGATTGGTCGCTTCCTGCGTGCACACCATTTGGATGAACTTCCACAGCTTTGGAATGTATTTGTAGGTGATATGGCATTTATCGGTCCTCGTCCGGAACGTAAATTCTTTATTGACCAAATTCTTGAATATGACAAGCGTTATGTATATTTGTATCAGATTCGTCCGGGTGTGACTTCTTATGCTACATTGTATAATGGTTATACTGATACTATGCAGAAGATGCTTCAGCGTTTGGAGTATGACTTGTACTACTTAGGTCACCGCTCTTTCTGGTTTGACTTTAAGGTATTGTTTAATACTTTCCGAAGCATTGTGTTTGGGAAGAAGTTCTAAAAATATACAAAGCGGCACTCATGTAAAAAACGGAGCAGACTGTTACAGCAAAAACGGCGATGCTGTTACAGTTC